>NZ_MOWQ01000013.1:0-42109 GCF_002095565.1 Leuconostoc sp. BM2
AATTATTACAACAATCACCGGATCAAACAAAAACTCAATGGTTTGTCGCCGGTTCAATATCGACAACTCACCACTGAGTCTGTTAGTTAATTAATTTTATTTTGTCCAACTATTGGGGTTCACTTCATGTCGACGTCGCTTAGAAGTTGCAAAAAAGGACCACATTTATGGAAATGCGGTCCTTTTTGATTTATAAATTATGTGTCACGTTTTTGTTGGCAACGTCATTGTCTTTAAGCTGGCGTTTCAGTTGCTTGAGTTCACGGTCGGAATTAACTAGGAGGTAGCCACCACAACCATAAATAGCAGCTTCTGCTAAAGAAATTAGATTATGGAAATATGATGTTGCTATAATTGCCACAACGGTGACTGCAAAATAAATTCCCCAACGTCCTGAAAAAAATTTTTTGTATATTTCATTTTTGTTTTCCCCGTTAATATTTAGTAGCTTTAAGTCTTGAAATTACTGCTTTATTGCTATCATTTAATCTTTTTTTACCTGATTGAGTTCACGGTCGGAATTAGCTAAGAGACCCCCAGCAATAATAATTAGCATGAAGTATGCTGACACAGTAGCCTTTGGAAAATAAAACGTGATGATTGCTACTAGAACCACCACAATAAAATATTTTACCCACCGGTCACGGAAAACTGTTTTTAATTGTCTCATATTAAAGTCCCTCGTTTAATACTTACTTATGCCCTTTTCCAATGCCAGCCCACTTAGCACCATAGTTGATGCCTGCGTAATCTCGCATGACCACCCACCATAAAAGGCCGTTGAAACACTATAATGTGGCACTGTGCTGTCCCAGACAACTGAAACGCCATTTTTTGGAAAACGAATCGATGGTTTATGGCACGCTGCCTGTGGATTGGGCCAACAATCATTACAATACCAATATTTATCGCCTTTAGTACATGAACCAGATCGCCAACAAACACCAAAACCATTTGCCACGGCCATTTGAGCACGATACTTTAACGTATTAGCACCACTTACATTATTTATGAGTTGTATCAAATCCATGCCAAACAAGTTGACACCTTGGCTATGATTATCAAAGTTTTTAGCATACCGAACACTCTCATCGTAAGATAAATAGTACATATTTCCTTTACCAACAGCATGTGGTTTTGGTAGTGCATCGTTTGCCACAGCGCCACACACTTTATGAGTTATTGGTATCAACAAAATTGTGATTGTAACTAATATGATGACTGTTTTTTTCATGTGTGCCCACTCTATCAGTACGATAGTCAATACTTTTTTGCACCTTGCTGTTTTTTCTTATAAGCGGACCTTGCTCTTAAGGCCAACACTAATGAAAAAACAATAACATGCAGGCCATTTGTATATCTATTAAAAACTCAGGTACTGCCATTCCAAACATACACCATGCACTATCACGTAAAAGTTACTGTTTCTCGCCAGTTCATAAATTTCTGCCACATATTAGTCCCTTTTTTAGTAAGTTGTCTTGTTTTTGATCTAATCAACCTCACTTTTCATTACGTTGCTTAGCTTCTTTAGAATTAGCCAACACAGCGTATATTACTGATCCCAAAAGCATCGTAATCGCCCACTGCATATCAACAAAAGCGCCAGAAACGGCGAGTCCTAGAAAAAAGGCTGACATTTCACGATAGCTCGTACCAGGTGACAACATTTTTATTTTATGCCACATCAGCTTGCTCCTTAGTATGCCTTTTATTGCCATTAACGCTTATCCGACTATTGTATTCTTACAGTCTTTTATTTGTCTTTATTCTCTGTCTTTCCAAAAGATATCAATCCAAATATTACTGAAACAAATAGATATGAATAGCCGACTACTGCATCAATTCTAAAAGAGGCCATTGAAAAGCCAAAGAAAAACCACGCGCCATCTCGATAATTAACTTTTTTTGCTATCCCTTTAAGACTTTTCCACATTCTGCTTTCCTCTTTTAGTATGCTGTTTTATTGCCATTTACTCCCACCCAACGACCGGCACTATTATAGTCACACGACCAACCTAAGTAAAAGTCCATGTGCATTGCATTAAGCCCACCCGACCAATTGTTTGGCGTGCGATTATCTGACCCGTCAGGTTTACTCAAAGCCGATTGTGGCGTCCCCCAACTATCATTGTAAAAATAGTCATAAAATTTGCCATTCTTAGTAGTTGTTACTGTGCCGAAGCCTTTGTCTGTAGTTTTATCATAGGCATTTTTTAACTTAGCAATTTCTTCATTCATTGCGTTGATTCCGAGAATGTCGATATTACTAATTCCAATAACAGAAAGGATTTTACCAATCAGCCCTCCAGGAGAAACTATGGCAACAGTGGCATTGGTAATAAAACTCGCGGCACACATATTGTCGTACATTTTCAAAGAATTTTGGTAATTATATCCTGCAACACAAATTCCAGATTGATGACCACTTTGCCAAGACCATCCGTTACTAGTTTGCAGATGATCTGGTGTCACAGCATTAATAGAAGCTCCAACCGTTGGCTTTTGATTTACTTTTAATGTTTCAGTATCGCTATCAAATAAATAATTATTCATTTCATTCCATTTACCATCCACTAAAGGCATCAATAATGTTTTGCCATTAATGATGAGTGTCCGTTCTTTCGAATCTAAGTCGAGCGCAGCTCGATCACCTTTGCTACCATCTGTCGCATCTACGATATCACTGTCTTTAATTGTTATGCTTCGACCATCAATCATTGTATAAGTACGTTTGCCTATTTCATCAGCTAATACCGGCACTATAGGTACAAAAGCACCAACAACTGTTACTATCAACATCATGAGTGTAATAATTTTTTTCATTATAAACATTTCTCCTTGAAATCTTTAGTTCTACATACGTTCTACATACACGTTTATCGTAAGCTAATAACTTGTCTATTTGCGTCAATATTTTCACTCAATCGACTCCTAAAATCATCAAATGAAAATCACGTCTTCATCACACTATCATTTAGAAGACAGTTCGTGTTTAATACTAACTAACCATACCTACCACCCATTTTCCATTACCTTATTCACAATTTTTCCTGTCATATTTCTTCTCTTTTCTTTAACATAAACTTCATTATTACAGCCTTTTATGAATTTTCATCGACTATTTTGATATTTTTTTGTGCAATCATTCTCATTTTTTGACAAAATAAAAAGCCAGTTAAACTGGCTTTTTAAATATTACCCTAGCGCAATTTTAAGCGCTTCGCTCAAGGTTGCGACACCAACGATTTGAATGTCACGTGGCTTGGTAATCCCATTTAAATTGTTTTTTGGTACAATTGCACGTTTGAAGCCAAGCTTTTTTGCTTCCTTTAAACGCCCTTCAATATCAGCAACACTGCGCACTTCACCAGTCAAACCAATTTCACCAATAAATACATCACTAGATTGTGACTCTTTATCATAGTAAGAACTCGCAATCGCAATTGCAATTGCCAAATCAATCGCTGGCTCATCAAGTTTGACACCCCCAGCCGCCTTCAAATAGGCATCTTGATTTTGCAGTAGCAAATTAGCACGTTTCTCAAGTACAGCCATAATAAGTGACACACGGTTACGATCTAATCCAGCCGCGGTCCGTTGCGCATTTCCAAATACAGTCGGTGTAACCAAAGCTTGCAGCTCAACCAAAATTGGGCGTGATCCTTCTAATGCCACCACGATGGCCGATCCGGTTGCACCAGCCAAGCGCTCCTCAAGGAAAATTTCAGAAGGATTGGCAACCTCAATTAGCCCGCCATCTCGCATTTCAAAAATACCTAATTCGTTAGTCGCCCCAAAACGGTTTTTGACAGCACGTAGAATACGGTATTTGTAGTGACTATCACCTTCAAAATATAATACCGTGTCCACCATGTGTTCCAAAATCTTGGGTCCCGCAATAGCACCATCTTTGGTCACATGACCGACGATAAAGATGGAAATATTATTAGTCTTGGCGATTTGCAGCAAATCAGCTGTCACCTCACGAATTTGTGAGACTGAGCCAATGGCAGACGTGATATCTGGTTCTTGCATCGTTTGAACCGAATCAATCACCACAAAATCCGGCTGTAAACTTTCAATTTGTTTTTTGATAGCCGTCATATCCGTTTCCGGATAAAGGTAAAATTCGTCATGCCCAACGCCCAAACGATCAGCACGCAATTTAACTTGGGTCGCAGATTCTTCACCGGTTACATACAAAACACGACCCGCTTGCGCCAATTGCCCTGAAACTTGTAGCAATAACGTTGATTTACCAATACCCGGATCGCCACCAATCAGTACCATTGATCCCGGTACGACACCACCACCAAGGACACGATTTAACTCCTTTAGTTGCGTTGCCACCCGTGGGGTCGCCTCAGAAGTCACTTCGTTAATTTTTTCAACTTTGGCCGTTCGACCATCAAGGCTGACACGGCTCTTGCGATCATTGGTTTCTGGTTGAATTTTTTCTTCAACTAATGTCCCCCACTCACCACAATTCGAGCAACGCCCAAGATAACGAGCTGATACAAACCCACAATTGGTACATATAAATTGCGTTTTAACTTTAGCGATAGTTATTCTCCTTTCAGCTGTTGATAAAATGACTGGGCTTGCGCTTGATACTCTGGAAAACGTTTGTCCGCCGCCAAACTATCAACATCACGTGTAAATTGACCTGTTTTTAACATGCGAATATAGGACTCAGAAAATGGCCAGTCAGCCTGTTTGGCACGGGCTATTTCAAGTGATGTATCATAATTGACCCGTCGAAAATCAGCGCTCGCCACACCAACAATATCGTCTAATGTCAATAACAAATACTGTGCAATCATACCTTTTTGAGTCAGTTGATATGATTGCCCCACTGTCCCAGTATTCAAAATACGGTGCATCCGATACGGTTCATAAACAATGTTGTCACTGCGCATAATTTGAGCATGAACATGTGCATGTATTGCCATGTCCGCATCACTACCTTGAAATACTCTATCAAAGTTGGCTTGTGGTGCGTCGGGCGATAAATCACTACCGTAATTCTTATTGGGCTGATTATGCATGAGGTCAATTTTTAGCCCTGCACGTTCAATACGACGCTTAATTGGCAACCGCCTGATTTGATCAATCTCTGCCTGATTAAATGCCGCATATTCACGTGACATCCAAGCCAAAAAGGCCACATCCTTAGCATTACCAAAATCTATTGGCTCGCCAGCTTCAATTTCAAAATAAGTGGATTCCCAATTACCTTGTAAGAAAACCGTAGTGTTCTCCTGTTGCAGCAAATGGTAACTCGCTACCGTGCCAGGCCCAAACGTTGTAATATCGCCTAATGACCAAAACTCGGTCACCCCATTCGCTTTTGCATCAGCAATCGCAGCCTCTAAAGCTGTTAAATTACCATGAACATCTGCTAAAACACCTATCTTTTGTTGCATGTGATGAATTGCTCTCCTAATCTTGATTCATGAGGTGGATTGGCGTAGTAGGCAATTCACGTATAAACGGCTGCAATGCTGTTGGCTTAAAGTCAGCTAAATCATTGGTGTCACGCCATGTTACAGTTTGCTCCCACGCATCTTTAGCAAATAATTTAGTCTGATCAGCTTGTTCAACTAGCCAAGTAAAATTAATTTCATTAGTCTGCTTACCACGAAAAGCAAACAGATTTTCCGTGACGGCAATCAACCGTACCGGTCGGACGTGAATGCCCATTTATTCAGCAAATTCTCTGACAATAGCAACCTGACTTGTCTCACCAAACTTAATTTTTCCACCCGGTAAGGCTGAAAAGTGATTGTCGATGTCGACATTAACTGCCACCTGATGCTGTTTGTTAAAAAAGGCGCCTGTCACGCGCAACTTAAAATCGTGTTCAACCCCTCGCCAAACAATATCTGTCGCCTCATCTGCCATTAATTTTGACCCGTTGACCCAAATCCGCCTTGTCGTTGTTGTTTAGCAACTTGATCGTCCCCATCAGCCAGCAGATACGGTAAGAAAATTCCTTGACCAATACGTTCGCCTTTTTTGATGTGAACATCTTTAATGCCAAAGTTAATGAACTGGAAGAAAATTTCACCTTCATTAGCATCATTATTATAGTAGTCAGCGTCCACAATACCAATTGCATTTGGCATCATGATACGCTTTTTGATTGGACCGCTAGAACGTGACACAAGCTGCAAATACTCACTTTCAGCCATATATGCTTTAATACCCGTTGGTACCAAAACAGGCTTTAAAAGGTCTTGTAAATCGGCATCATCACGAATACCTTTTAGTTTACCAAGGGATAAAATGTTGAGTCCCTTAAAAAAAGGATTACTCAAAACGCTTGGCAAGGTAACGTCTGCTGATGCTTCAAAATCATATCCAGCTGCTTGTGTTGTGCTTCGCTTAGGCAAATTTAAACCAGCATTAGCGTATTGACTTACTATTTCAAAACCACGTGTCATCTTTCAAATACCTCATTAATTGTTTATATTTCATTATACGTTATTTCGGTCAAATTTTAGACAGCATTTTTGTCACTTAACTGCTCTTCTATTGTTATAATGTAGACAGAGGAAATCATTATGGACTTTCAACATGAAAATGGTCGTTATTTTTTGGAAAAAGACGGCAAAACAATTGCAGAAGTGCTTTATACCACAATTAATGATGGCAAAACCTTGTCACTCAACTCGACAATCGTTGACCCATCACTACGTGGTCAAGGTGTCGCACGTCAGTTAGTCGATACTGTCGTTCATGAAGCACAAGCAAACGGTCAAACAGTGAAACCCGTCTGCTCATACGCACGCGCTTTGTTTTTCCGCAATCCCGACATTTATCAGGAGATTGAATACAAGTCATGAGTTCAACACAAGATTTGCAAAAGATTATTGCTGGCCGACGTGCCGCTGAATTTGTTCAAGATGGTATGGTGGTCGGCATTGGCTCTGGTTCGACCATTGCCCACGTTATCACAGCATTGGGTGAACGTGTTGCCAACGAAAATCTCAAAATTGTTGGCGTCCCAACTTCCGAGAAAACGCGTCGTAATGCGGCTAAACTAGGCATTCCCATGTATAATGTTGACGATGTCGACAAAATTGATTTGACGATTGATGGTGCCGACCAAGTTGCCGACGACTTTTCAGCCATTAAAGGTGGCGGAGCTGCTCTCCTATGGGAAAAAATTGTCGCTTTCAATTCACGTGAAAACATCTGGGTCATTGACCAAACCAAACGTGTCCCAAAACTCGAACAATATTTACCCGTGGAAGTCATTCCTTATGGTTCTGAACAATTGTTCAAGCGCTTTACCGCAGATGGATTCCACCCAACTTGGCGATTAGACCAAAATGGTAATCCTGTCCGCACCGATTCGGCAAACTTCTTAATTGATTTACATTTACCAGTCATTGAAGACCCAAGGGCTTTGGGTGAAGAACTTATTGGTATGGTTGGTGTTGTTGAACACGGTTTGTTCACCGATGTCGTCAATCAAATTGTGATTGGTCATGAGAATAACGTTGAAATTATTAAGGCACCTTGAGGGGCCTTTTTTTGATGTCATAAAACATAACATAGATAATTGGTATACTCGATTTGTGCGGTAAAATATTCTCATAACCTGCAAGGAGAACCAACATGCGTACAGAATCAGATTCACTTGGTCAGATCGAACTGCCAAAAGATGTCTACTTTGGTGTTCATACCCAGCGAGCTTTGAATAATTTCCCGATTTCAGATAATGTCACTCACCCAGAAATTATTCGCGCCTTTCTGGAAATTAAGCAAGCAGCTGCCCAAACAAACGCCACGTCAGGTAATTTGGATCGTTCAATTGCCAAGCACATTGTCAGTGCAACTAAATTACTCCTCAAGCAACCAATTGATTCTCGTATGTTTCCCATTAGTGACATTCAAGGTGGTGCTGGTACAAGCACCAATATGAATGTCAATGAAGTGATTGCCAACATTGCATTAGAACAAATTGGTCGCGCCCGTGGCGACTATCAACGCATTAATCCCAATGATCATATTAATATGGGTCAAAGTACCAACGATACTTATCCAAGCGCTGGTAAAATTGCCTTGATTCGTTTGATGGCGCCATTGCTTGACTCATTAGAATCCCTAGTTGACGCTCTTGGCAACAAAGCTGACACGTTCTCTACAACTTACAAAATGGGGCGCACGCAACTGCAAGACGCCGTGCCAATGACGTTGGGTAATAGTTTTCACGCATGGCTCAAGCCCCTACGTCGTGATATAACACGGCTCACCACCGCTCGCGATGCGCTATATATGCTTAATATGGGTGGCTCGGCCATTGGTTCAGGAATCAATGTCATCTATCACTATCAAGTCCACATCGTCCCAAACCTTGCTAGTATCACCAACTTGCCCTTGACACAGGCACATGATTTATTTGACGCCACCTCTAATTTAGATAGCTTTGTGGCGCTATCAGGTGCTCTTAAGTCACTGGCGGTCAACCTATCAAAAATGTCAAATGATCTAAGACTCATTAGTTCCGGTCCACGTTCTGGTCTCCATGAAATCAATCTACCCGCTAAACAAGCCGGTTCTTCCATCATGCCCGGTAAAGTTAACCCCGTCATTCCAGAAGTAGTCAACCAAGTCGCTTTTGAAATGATTGGCTTTGACGCCACCATCACAGCAGCGGCGGAGGCTGGACAGCTTGAGCTCAACGCTTTTGAGCCCATTATCTTCAAAAGTCTGATTGCAGGCATTGAACATTTGACCCGTGCAATGGATACACTACGTATCAATGCGGTTGACGGTATCACCATTAACAAATCACGTTTGTCACAGGATATTGATTTGTCAGCTAGTTTTGCAACCGCAATGGCCCCAATTATTGGCTATCAAGAAGCTGCTAAAATTGCCAAAGAATCCCTACGTACTGGCAAATCGTTGCGCCAGATCGCTGAAAATAAAGGTGTATTCAGTGAAGATGAACTGGCACATATCTTCAAGGTTGAAGACATTGTCATCAACGCTCGAACACCAGAGCATGGTCTTGTGTTGCATGCCCCCAAAGCTAAAGCATAGTCAAACCCAAAGTAGTCAGACGACTACTTTTTTTAATCGCGCAAACTAATCCCAACAATACCGACAATAATCACCAAAACGCCCCAAAATTGCCAGCCAAACGAGAACGGATGATGTAAAACAATCACACTTAAAATGATTGAAAACACTAATTCCATCGCTTGTGTTGCTTCAACTTTGGCTAATGATTTGATGTTCTTAAAAACCATTGAGGTTGCGTGGAAAAAGAGTGCCGTAGCAATAACACCTGAAGAGAGCGCAACCAGAAAAGTTGCCATAACCGTTTTGCTGCTAGGGGTGCCGTTGACAACAAAACTAATCCCAGCAAGCAATAGCCACGTCGGTGTTGTACAAATTAACATCCCCCAGATTCGCTCAATTCCACTCGTTTTGGGCGCTACCACCATGACTTGACGATTTCCCAAAGGATAACAAATCGCCCCAACAAGAATCGCCAACAAGGCTAAGTAGATATGCCCAGTGATATGAATTGTCCCCATGTATTGCATGACCGTCATCAACACACCAGCCAAAATAAACCCCATCCAAGGCAAACTTTGCCACGGAAAAGGAACTTTTGGTCTTGTTGTCTTCCCTCTAACACGTAAGTTGAGCAATGGGGTCGTCAAAACACCACAAACAATTGTGCTTTGCCAGACGCTTGCCACCAACCAGCCCGGCAAGTATGCGCTTGCTAAACATAATGGCACATAAAACAGCACAAAACAAAAATGACTCCACACCCACCATGACACCGGTTGCCGACTGATTGCTTGCTTCACGTGCTTAAATGACCCACCGAGTGGTACTAAAATAACAGCCATCATGGGCACCATCCATAAAAATCGCAGGGACGCAGACCATAGCCAAAAACCGTTCTTATTCGCAATGATTTCATTGAAAATAAAGGTCAATGAGAAAAAGAAGGCAGATAGCACACCGATGAGAATTGCTTTAACACTTATTTTCATACATAAACCCGCCTTTTTCTGATTACTAACAAGTTACCAGTAAATACAAAGGCATACAATAAAAATATTGTATGCCTTATAATATTTAATAATCACAGATAATTAGGAGAACAACTATGGTTGATGATGACTTATCTTGGGTCCCCAGCAAATTGCCTTTGCAACCACCGCTTTACCAATCGCTGTATCAAAATATTCAAAACGACATTGAAAACGGCATATTGCCACCCTATAAACAGCTACCTTCCCACCGAGAACTGTCCTATTTTTTAGACATTCATTTCACAACTGTCACACATGCTTATGAATTGGCAATCAAACAAGGACTACTCTACTCAGAAAAAGGTCGTGGTACTTTTGTATCGCCTAATGGTGTGCGCGATAATACAATTCAAGCACAAAATAACGCATCACACATCAGCGATTTGGGTAGTCTCAATATGGGACACACGCCTAATAGTCTTGCAGAAAGCACTATCAAACTAGCTATGTCACACGTCACATTAGCAACTTTGTCACGCTACTCTACCAACGCTTTTGACGACCAACAATACCACCAAATTTGTCAGCAGTGGTTTGATTATTTACAGGTGCCCATGAACAAGAATCAATCAACCTTGATTACCGGCGGCGGGCAGAGTGGCTTAGCAGTCATCTTGTCTGGCTTGTTCAAACCTTATGACACAATCGTCGTCGATGAATACACCTATTCTAATTTCATTGAATTAGCGAAAACATTGCATATCAAACTGCTGGCAATTGCGCAAAATCAAGATGGCATGGATCTCGTTGCACTCGAACATTTACTCACCAATCAAAAAATTAACGGTGTTTACGTCATGCCATTTTTATCCAATCCAACCAATCGTTCCATGCCACTGATTCGGCGTCAACAGTTAGCAAGATTGAGTAGGCAACATGATTTTATTATCATTGAAGATGACTATTTGAGACATTTAGATACACAAAAATTGCCTGCCATAATTGATTTAGCACCGCAAAACACAGTTTATATCACTAGCTTTTCTAAAATTGTTGCGCCCGGTTTGCGCGTCGCCTTTCTCTTGTATGACCAGCAATTTGATCGACAATTGCGCCATTCATTTACTAATTTAAATTTGCAAGAACCGACGCTAGACTTTGAAATTATCCGCTATCTGATTGAACATCATCTTATTGAACCTTTAATCCATTATCAACGTGAGCAAATAGAACGTCATGTTGCTGTTTTTCGTGAAATATTTGATCTCAGCGCCCCTAACAGTCCTTTTCAATGGGTCAAAATTAATCCTAAGTTGGAAATTGGAAAAGTTAAAGACGATTTGGCGCAACAAAAAATCCATGTGCTGTTGAGCCCCCAATTTCAAGCTGGTGGCTGGCGGTCGCACAGGGATTATTTTGTCAGAATTGCAATTGCTGGCATTAGCGATACAGCGCAACTGCAGCAAATACTGTTACGCCTGAAACCTATCATTAGGTAAGCAGGCGTTTTTATTTTAACAGTGCTAACGTTGGCTCATGTAAGCGTCCGTTGAAGTATTTCACCAATGCACGTTGGTACAGTTCAGAATTGTCAGCGACTTTACCAAACAATGTCAAACTTGCTTGGAATTTTTGCGCATCGACTTCACCAAATAATGCCACCGGATCAGAGTCAGGCAAATTCAGTGTGGTCGTGACAATCGTTTCTAAACGCTCACGTAATGTGTCATCAGCAAGATAATCGTTGGCTTCTTGTTCGCCATCAATACCATAGTACATTGCACGCGCGCTGCTACCCAAACCTTTTAATTGTGGTAGCACAAACCACATCCAATGGGTTTGTTTTTGACCATTGGTTAATTCTTGAAGTGCGTCTTGATAGGAATTCACGCCAATGATTTCACCATTTTGGGCGTCAAGAAAACGTTGTAGGATACTATCAACCGTCAATGTTTGCGCTTGACCGGTTGCTTTGTATTGCTGATACACTCTAAAAACAGCGTCCCCAGAAAACGTTAGTGGTGTGTGGGCAATTGTTTTCGGTGACATCCAACGCTTAGCGTCGATTTCAGTGTCATCAATTTGAGATAACTCATCATCCCATGATGTTAACAAATAAACCGTTGTGTAGAGTTTCGTCCGGTCACCATTAGGATAATGGGCAATGTAGTGGCGTCCTGATACTGTTCCTATCAGTTGTAATTGTTGTGGGTCCGCGACGATACCACCTTCTTCAAGTGATTCACGCGCTGCATTTTCCTGCCACGACATTTCTGGCTCAACGTAGCCACCGGGGAAAGCCCACGCATTGAAATCACGATTAAAGACCATCAATAGCTCGCCTTTTTGATTTTCAATGACGGTGTCAGTAGTGGCCGTCACCAATTCAAAGTCATGACCAACTTTTTCACGTATTTTAGCAATATAGGAATCTTGATAGGGCATATTTTTCTCCTTGAACGCTGAACTTGTTGACGATGGACGCAATGTCTTTGAGCACCAACGACATCGTACCATCCGCGTTATTGACAAATTCTACTTTACTATGATCTTGATAAATATCAATCGGAATAGATAATTCAATACCGGAATCCAATTTAAACTTTTGGACGCGATACTTTTTTTCGTATTTGGTCGTGTTGGGGACAGCAACAGTCTTTGGAATTGCCTTTTCAGTGTATTCTTGCTTCGCGCTGATATTATTGGTGAAAACTTTTTCAGCAATTTTGTCAGTGTCAATTTCACCAGTCGCCTCAATACTATCGTGGATCACGGTTTGTGTGATAGCGAGCGCTTCATGCTCTGGTTCGTCGTATTTTTCAGCGATATTTTTAACTGTGCGCTTAATCGTTTGAATATTCTCTTTTACCGAAACGTCCGGTTTTATTTCGAGGAATTTTTCGGAAAAATACGGCACGCGGTGACCATCAATGAGGTATTTCTTTTCTAGCAGTTGATAACTATCATCGTTTAAATCAACCAATATTGCTTCACTGACCGTTTGCGTCGCAGCGGGCAAAACAGCTTGATTTAGCACCAAGTTATTCACCATTTTGTCGTCTTCGTATTCGACAGCATGTGCATAACGTGGTGCAAAATCCAACTTTATCAACCCAAATACTGGCCCTTCGTCCATCGTCGCTTGAAAACTCAACAAATCGCCGGGGTGAATTGCTTCACTCCCGGCCATTGTGTCAAATAATTTAGCAGCGAGTTGTGTGGTCATGGTCGCAAAATTATCTTGTGCCAAACTTTTTTTGAGATAATTGTCGGCGGTGAGATGACCTGTCTTGATATCACCTTGCATGACCTTGGCGACAATCTTGTCAATATAATCATGAACACCAGCGTTATCAACGTTCATTTCCGCTTGGGAAGCAATTAAACTACCTGTGTTCGTATCTAAAATATGCAAAATGGCATGTTGAATAATCATCGTAATGTCTGTTGTGCGTGGTTAACACGCAAAAAGTCCTTTATCTATTTTCTTCATTGTACCATTTTCACTCATTGCTGTTATCACTCTGGCGTGTCACTTAACGTCCATGTTAATTCTGATTCTAGTTGTTTGCCTAATAAATTAGTCGACAAGACAGCATTAGGGTTCAACCAAATGCTGAAGTTTTTGGTATCATCATGGTTAAATAGAATATTCTTGGTTGCGGTCGCTGATGTGCCCGACCAGAAACTGCAAGCTCCCGTGGATAAATCATTAGCGCCATATTTAATCTTCAAATCTGAATTAGCAATCGTAGCTGATTCACCATCAGTTGTCCAGTCGCTTGTTTGCGCCACGGTAACATTATACGTTGTACTGTTGTCTAAATCTTCTAAGGCTACTGAACCAGTTGTCATGTTGGTTGCCAGAGGGCTATTGCCATTAAAGAAGTCACTGGCTGCTAACGTGCCAAAATTAAGGTCATCAACTGATACAATACTTGGCGAAGCTTGATTCTTGTTGGCCCAAACATACGTTACCGGTCGAACCGCATCGTCCCACATTTCAGTGGTAGAAACCTTGTCACCTTTTGGATTCAAGACAGTGCCGTTACCAACAATCTGCCAAGCCGCGTCATTCGTGACGTAACTTGTGCTAGGAATCGTTGTGCCAGCCGCTGGTGCTGCGTCAAATCCGGGGTCCTCTGGGAATACTGTCTGTTCGCCAAGCTTAACCTGCCAAAGGTTGCTTTCTTGATCAGATTCAGGGTCCAACGCTTGCCATGAGCTAAACATGAACGCAACCGGCGAGGTAACGCCGATTCCACCCGCTTCAGGGTTCACTTCTTTTAACCCAGATAAGTCAAATGAACTAGTGTCTAATGTTTCCAGTGACGCACCCACAAACATGACTTGCATATTCTCAACACGTGCCGTATCGAAATGTGACAAGTCTAAGTGCTTCAGGCCGTTCAAGGCAAACATACCAAACATATCTGTGACATTGCTGGCATTAAAGCTAGACAAATCTAATGCCGTCAAGTTAGGCATCATTAGAAACATACATGACATATTCTCAACCTTATCAGTATTGAAATGACTCAAATCAAGGCTACTCAGTGACGCGTCTGCAAACATGTAGCTCATGTTTGTTACATTACTCGTGTTAAAACTTTCAATATTCAGCGCTGTCAAACTAGACAATCCACCAAACATCGTATCCATATTCTCAACCTTATCAGTGTTGAAGTGACTCAAATCAAGCGTACTTAACTGTGATGCGAAAGCAAACATGCCACTCATATCCTCAACATTACCAGTATCGAGATTCGTATCATCAAATGATTGTAAGTTCTCCAAATCCGAGAACAAATAGCTTGAATCCACTGGCGCTGCAACATCATCTTCAAATCTAATAGCAGTGACTAACTGTGGTAAATCTGAACCCCACCCAAAAGTCGCATTCAAGTTCTCATAAACCCCCTCAGCCAGCACCGTGGGCGAGTCGTCTTCAGACTTGTAAAAGGTCAAAACACCATCATCTGGATTCAAATACCACGGTGAATTACCATTAACACCACGCCACTTTTCGCGAGGTTGCCAAACGTACGTTGTTGTAACTGCACGACTGTCACTTGGAATGTCACCACCGGAAATCAAGGCACCAGTGGGCGCATGGTCAGTCCCCTCACCAACAATTTGCCAGCGATTGCCACTCACGTAATCACTACCAGCTCCCGGAATAGTCGAACCCACAATTGGATCCAGAATATTGGCGGCACCATCAAATGTTTGGTTCGCGCCAAGTGTTAGCTTCCATAAGCTACGATTATACATATATAGCATGTTGTCAACGTCGCATTCTGAGTTGAACGTAAAATGACTTAAATCCAGCGTCAAAACTTGTGATTGATAAAACATATAGCTCATGTCGGTCACTAGACTTGTATCAAAGCTACTGATGTCAATCGTCGTTGCGTTCGAATAATTAAACATATCACTCATATCAGTCACCGCACTCGTATCAAAACTACTCAAATCTAGCGTCGTCGCTTTTGAACCACTAAACATATATCTCATATTAGTCACTGCACTCGTATCAAAACTACTCACGTCTAGCGTTGTTGCGGCTGATTCATAAAACATATGACTCATGTCAGTGACTGCACTCGTATCAAAACTACTCAAATCTAGCGTCGTCGCTTTTGAACCAGAAAACATATCACTCATATCAGTCACCGCACTCGTATCAAAACTACTCAAATCTAACGTTGTTGCCGCTGAATAACTAAACATATCACTCATACCAGTCACCGCACTCGTATCAAAACTACTCAAATCTAGCGTCGGTGCTTGTGAACCATAAAACATTCGGAGCATTGTCGTCACATCTGATGTATCAAGATTCGCGCTATCAAACTTTTCTAAATTGGATAAATAGCAAAACATCTGACTACTATTTGAAGGTAGCTTAGCACCTGATAAGAATTTTATTTCCTTAATCATTGAGACATAGCCTGCGAACTCGGCAGCATACATAATTTCACCCGCTGCCAACGTTCCCGCTCCAAACTCCAAAATGCCGGTATCTGGGTCCAGCGTGTATGGTGATGTCCCATAAGTCCCTGTGATCGTCTCAGTTGCTTTTAACTGTGGTGCTAACGTCGGTTCACTTATTTTTTCTTTTTGCGCTACAACCGGCTTATCTGGTTCTGGCACAGGGTCAGCCTTTGGTTCTGGCTGAACTTCAACTGGTGCCTTATCAGTATCAGCCGAGGTATTAACCTCAGACTGTCTTTTTGGCATTTTAAAAACTTTATCCAGCAATGCAGCCTTTTTTGTCTTATCGTGTGTTGCTGATTTCAGATTAGATTGTTCGGCAGCCACAGCGGCTACCATTTGTACAGGACTTGCGCTAACCAGTAGCAAAGTTATCGTTAATTAAGATGGCTTTTCTAACATATTTTTTCATGCAGCATACTCCCAGTTTTATCGTCATCATTTAGTATAAAGTGGGGGGGTGAAGCTACCTTGAACAAAAGATGACCATTTTGTGAACAAATCACACAAAAAAACCAGCTCATCAATAGATGAACTGGTTCAATCATTTAACAACTATTATTCAGTTACTGGTGTCTTTGCAACCACTGCTGAGATGACTACCTTGCCGTCAACTAAGTCAGCGCTCAAAGCCTTTTCACCGGGGTTATCCAAGTAGAAATCGGTTACTTGGTCACGAATTTGTTGCTCAATGACACGACGTAGTGGACGTGCACCCATTGCTTCGTCATAACCATCTTCAATCAGATGATTCTTGACTGCTTCAGATACTTGCAATGTCAAGTCTTTCTTAGCCAATGTCTTGTTCACATCATCTAACATCAAGTCAACAATTTGCTTCAAGTCCGCCTTTGTCAAAGCGCTAAACTCAATCACACCATTGAAACGGTTCAAGAATTCAGGGCGGAAGTAAGGTGCCAACTTCTTCATCAAGTCTTCTTCGTCACCTGCTGCGCCATGACCGAAGCCGGCGTTTGATGTAGCAATAATGACTGTGTTCTTAAAGTTAACCACATTACCTTGACCATCAGTCAAGCGACCATCATCCATCACTTGCAATAGTAAGGTCAAAACTTGCGGATTAGCCTTTTCAATTTCGTCTAGTAAGACAATTGAGTAAGGATTACGACGTACTTTTTCTGTTAAGGTGTTGCTGTTGTCGTCATAACCAACATATCCTGCCGTCGTACCAATCAACTTTGATACGGCCGTCAAGTCAGAATACTCACTCATATCCAGACGGACAATGTTTTCCTTGCTACCGAACATATCCAACGCTAACTGCTTAGCAAGTTCAGTCTTACCAACACCAGTTGGTCCAACAAACAAGAACGAACCAATTGGACGATTACCTTCATCAAATCCTGCACGATTACGGCGAATTGCCTTAGCAACCATGTTAACAGCTTCATCTTGACCAATGACTTTACCAGCCAAGCGATCACCAATTGTCTTCAAGCGTTCAATATCTGAAGCACCCATTTGTGCAACGGGAATACCAGTCAAACGTTCAACTGATTCCGCAACATCATTTGGCGTTGCCACAACTTTTGTAGCATCTTCAGCACTATTGATTTTCTTCTCCAAATCAGCAATTTGGTTCTTATATTTCAAGGCTGCTTCATAATCTTCATCACTAACTGCCTTTTCTTGCTTTGCTTTAACATCAGTCATTTGCTTTTCTAGGCTGACTTTGTCTGTCACTGGATTCTTCGCTGACAAATGTGCTGCTGTCATATCCAACAAATCAATCGCCTTATCAGGTAATGACCGTTGTGGAATATACTGAACCGCATAATCAACCGCTGCTTTTAAGACATCTTCTGGCAATGAGACATGGTGGTGCTTCTCGTATAACTTAGCAATACCCTTCAAAATCTCAAGCGTGTCCTTTGGACTTGGTGCATTAACCGTTACTTCGTTGAAACGACGTGCCAAGGCAGCGTTTTTCATGATTGTGTTACGGTACTCATCTTGTGTTGTGGCACCAATTAATGAAATTTCACCACGACTCAAGGCAGGCTTGATAATATCAGCCAATCCCTTACCACCATCTTCGCCACCAGTTGAACCAGCGCCTAAGATTTGATGAATTTCATCAAAGAACAAGATGATGTTACCTGCTGTCTTGACTTCTTTCATCAAGTTTTGGATATTTTCCTCAAAAGCGCCACGGAATTGTGTGCCAGCTTCCAAGCTAGAAATATCAATGCTATAAATTTCCTTATCTTTAATGGCTGCTGGGACATCCCCATTGACAATCGCTTGTGCCAAGCCTTCAACGACCGCCGTCTTACCAACACCGGCATCACCAACTAACACAGGGTTATTCTTGGTACGACGACCTAGAATTTCTGCTGTTTCTTGAATTTCTTTGTTACGACCAATCACTGGATCAAGCAAGCCATCACGTGCTTCTTGCGTCAAATTACGACCAAGCTTTGCCAACATGCCTTCTTGCTTAACTTGTCCCGGTTGTTGTGCCATTGGGCGACCATTACCAGCCACTTGGCCGGCTTGCTGACTACCTTGTGGTAACTGACCACTTTGGCGATATTGCGCAAATTCCTCTGGTGTGACTTCGCGACCGTTAATCAAATAACGACGATTTTCCGAATTCATACCGTTCATATTGCCCATCATGTTGTTAAAAATGTCATTCATATCTGATCCGAATGGATCATTGAAAAAATTATTGTTAGCCATAGTTTAAATTCCCCTTTTTATCTACGTGCTTGTGCTTCCCCAAGCACTTGTTTACTGTTCATCAAAATAAAGTTTCTCAAGTTCTCTGAGCACTTCCCACATTGCTTTGTGTTGTGCCTTCGCGAGTGCGTCAAGATCGCGCATATTCAAGCTCGTTGCGTCTGATTGTGTTTTATTAAACGACTTGTGAATCGTTGTATACCCGTAACCAGAATCCTTCGCCACACGATAAATCGTTAGCGAATTATCATCTAAATATGCTTTAATATCAAATCTCATTGTCAATCGCCGTCCTCGTTAGTTTGACCACGCACACGATTGTGGGCGTAGTCTTGTATAAAGTTGCTGCTTCTAAACATCTAGTTACATCTCCTTTATCAAAAAGAGGCTCGTGAGATTTCATCACTCACTTTTCTTGTTCCTCTCTATATTTATAGTATATCACATTTGTGACATAACACAAGTGTAAACTATTGAATTGTTGTTTTATTTTATTACATTAGTTGTTTTCCCCTAGTGATGTCATGATAAACTAGATGTTATTGGAGAATATCATGTCTAAAACACCCTACCATATCAACTTACCTGAAGAAGTTGTCACTGAATTGCACTTACAGCCTGAACAATCATTTCATTTAACTTTACGGAACGGATCGCTCACGCTACACCCAATAGACGGTCAAAATGAAATTCAAACATTATCACTGCGACATTTCCTAGTCCCATCAGTGTTGGCGGCATTGTTATTCATTGGTTATGCACTGTATCAAAGACACTTTCAATTACCATTAGGCGGCGACAATTCAATTGCCAGCGCTGTCATTCTGTTAGGCGAAATGAGTGGTATGCTTAGTTTTTTGGTAACTTATGTTCAAGAAGTTCGTCGTCAACCTAATTCACTCAAGCGCAAAACGAGCTGGCGTGTTTTCCCTGCTTTATTGATTGCTTTTGCGATTATTTTAGCCTTTATAACCTCTGGTTTCTTTTGGGCAATTAATTACTTATTTCAAAATGTGACCTTTGATTTATTCACCTCGGTGGTGTTATTTGTTTTATTTGATGCGATTATTAATTTTTTGATGATTTACGCCGCTTTATCAATTTCGACTTTATTTATTACTGCCATTTTTGTGATGACTATGATTGGCGGCGTCTTAATTGCGATGGTAACCAACAGTTCACGGCTATGGTGGCAATATAACTTGAGCTTTTTAGGAACAGACGGCGCTCTTGACGCTTGGCAATTTAACGCAACTTTGATTTTGGCTGGCTTAATTTGGATTGCCTTAGTCGATTATTTGTTTGTACCACTGCAACAAGTCATGCGTGGCAATCACCGACTGATTGTCTTACGCGTTTTGCTAACATTATCGGCCATCTCACTAGCAGGTATTGGTGCCTTTCCAAATAACGCCGGACAACTGCATTTTATTCATGATCAAATCGCCAACGGCTTAGTCTATTTTATTTTAATTTTGATGGCTGGCAATCGGTGGTTATTACCAAATGCACCGCGTGAATTTATGGTCACTTCATACGTCATTGGTGGTGTTTTGGTCGTCACGATGCTGCTATTTGAAGTCATTGGTTATTTGTCTCTGACAGCTTTTGAAATCATTGCTTTTGGGCTGACATTAAGTTGGATTTTATTACTATTACAAAATATCTACCGGCTGTATTATCATGCCTACCAAACATTTGTCGTCAAAATTTCTTGAGGTGCCTTTCCTTTATCCAAACATGGTATGATTAAGGACGTAACGAACCGCTATTTGGCATTGCAATGCAGAAAGTAAAACATGACAACAGAAAAAAAACGGCCCTACCAAAACGGTCACAACAATACACCAAAAAAGACGACTTATAAGCAGTCTTTTAAAGGCAACCGCCGACCCAATCATGGCGCACAAGACGGGGTCAATGTTCGCGTTGGTCAAAATTTCCCATTAACAATCAAACGATTGGGTATTAATGGTGAGGGTATTGGCTATTTCAAACGCAAGATTGTCTTTGTCCCCGGCGCTTTACCAGACGAAGTCGCTGTGGTGAAAGTCACGGAAGTCGAACCAAAATACATCGCCGCCAAAGTGCTCAAAATTCGTGAGAAATCACCACAACGTGTCAAACCACTCGATGAGTACGCTGATACTGTGGGTGGCTTTGAACTTGAACACATGACCTATCCGGCGCAACTCGCCTTCAAAAAAGACGTCATTGCCCAAGCACTCGAAAAATTCCAACCCCGTGGCTGGACACACTATGAATTACGCGACACAATCGGCATGGACAACCCATACGATTACCGTAATAAAGCGCAATTCCCCGTTCGCAAAATTGGCGATAAATTAAGTGTTGGCATGTACAAACGCGGCAGTCATGAACTTGTCGATTTGCCCGTTGTACACACGCAAGACCCAGCCACCATGAAAGTTATCCGCAAGGTCGCAGAACTGCTCGATAAACTGTCTGTCTCCATTTATAATGAAGATAAAAATCGCGGAACTGTGAAAACAATTATCGCCCGTGTTTCACACACAACAGGTGACGTGCAATTGACTTTTGTCACGCATACTGATGGTTTCCCGGGAGATACGGCTTTAATTGCTGCTATCAATCAAGCATTACCTGAAGTCGTGGGTATCTTCCAAAATTACAATCCCGGTCGTACGAGTTTGGTGTGGGGTGAGGAAACGCTCAAATTATGGGGCCGTGACACGATTGAAGAGACCATTCTCGGCAAGACCTTCCAATTATCGCCTCGGGCGTTTATGCAACTCAACCACACGCAAATGACTGTGGCGTATGAAGAAGCATTAACCGCGCTAAATTTGACCCATGCAGATAAACTCGTTGATGCCTACGCTGGTGTTGGAACGATTGGTCTTACATTAGCAGACAAAGCTGGCGAAGTCCGTGGCATGGAAATTGTACCAGAGGCTGTTGATGATGCCAATGACAACGCTGCACGCAATAATATCACAAATGCACATTATGAAGTTGGCACAGCCGAAGCCTTATTTCCAAAGTGGCAAGCGCAAGGCTGGGTGGCCGACGCCTTGATTGTTGATCCCCCACGTACTGGTTTAGACACTGCTTTACGGCGCGAAATTCTACGCACAAAACCCGAGAAATTTGTTTATATTTCATGTAATGCTTCCACATTAGCACGTGATTTAGTTGATCTCGCACAAGTCTATCAGGTTGATTATATTCAAAGTATTGATATGTTCCCACAGACTGCCCGTTGGGAAGGTGTCGTTAAATTAACAAAACGAGGTTAACTATGCGCGGTGTGATACACCATATTGAAATCAATGTTGCTAATTTGGAGAAATCACGTCAATTTTGGCTACCTTTTTTAACAGCACTCGACTATGACCTTTATCAAGAATGGTCGGCTGGCTTTTCAATGAAATTAGGTGACACCTACTTAGTATTTGTCCAAACCGAAGACAACTATTTATCACCAAGTTTCCATCGCAAGCACAATGGTCTAAACCATCTCGCTTTCCATGTCGCCTCACGTCAGGAACTTGACTACTGGCGTAACTGGATTCATGAGCTTAATCTGAAAGAATTGTACCCGCAACAATATCCATACGCTGGCGGGCAAGATTACCAAGCTCTTTATTTCGAAGATCCAGATCGATTAAAAATTGAACTCGTTTACCAAGAAGTCTGAGTCATCAGGCTTTTTTTATTGTCGCGCTAATGGTTAAAACAACATCTTTTCAAAAGCCAATTTGAACACAAAAAACTCACAATTTTCACAAACATATCAAGTGACAAAAGCCATGTGCGTGTTACCATAAAAGTAACAAATCTATTATTTTATTTTGGAAAGTAGGCACTCTTTTATACCGTTGTATGAGACACTGACTAATAGATTTTGGGATAGTAAGTTAAATACAATTCAAAATAAAAATCGCAGTTCATATCACGTATAAATACGATTATTGGAAAGCAGGTAAATAGTATGACACAGTCAGATTTTGGCGTTGTTGGCTTAGCAGTAATGGGTCGCAACTTGGCACTCAACATTGAGTCACGTGGTTACACCGTTTCAGTGTTTAATCGGTCTCGCGCGCGAACAGACGATTTGGTTCAAAAGCACGCTGATAAATCATTTATTCCTAGTTATTCAATCCCAGATTTTGTACAATCTATCAAAGCCCCACGCCGTATTTTACTAATGGTTAAAGCTGGTAAAGGCACTGATGATGTGATTGACGAGTTGCTGCCACATCTATCAAAAGGTGATTTGCTCATTGATGGTGGTAACACATTCTTCCAAGATACAATTCGTCGTTCAGAAAAGCTCTCACAATCAGGCATCAACTTTATTGGCATGGGTGTTTCTGGTGGTGAATTAGGCGCACTCGAAGGACCATCGCTAATGCCCGGTGGTCAACGCGAAGCTTATGATTCAGTGGCACCTATTTTAGAAGAAATTGCCGCAAAAGCACCAGAAGATGGTCGGCCAACCGTTACTTATGTCGGTCCAAATGGTGCCGGTCACTACGTCAAAATGGTGCATAATGGTATCGAGTATGGTGATATGGAATTAATCGCCGAATCATACGATATTCTAAAGCGTGTACTCGATTTGAATGCCAATGATTTGGCCAAGACTTTTGCTGATTGGAATAGTGGTGAATTGAACTCATACTTAATCGAAATCACAGCCGATATTCTAACTCGCAAAGATGATTTGGGCTCTGACAAGCCAATAGTAGACGTTATTCTCGATCGCGCCGGTAACAAAGGCACTGGTAAATGGTCATCACAATCAGCACTTGAAGTTGGTGCACCACAGTCATTGATTACTGAATCTGTTTACGCACGCTATATTTCAGCGCTAAAAGCAGATCGTCTCGTAGCTGCCGATTTGCTAAACGGTCCTGATTTTACCTTTGATGGTGACAAAGACAGCGTCGCAGAAGATGTTCGTCAGGCACTCTACTTTGGTAAAATCATGTCTTACGCCCAAGGATTTGACCAATTACGGATGGCTTCAGATCATTATGATTGGAATCTACCATTTGGTGAACTTGCGCAATTGTGGCGTGCTGGTGCGATTATCCGAGCACAATTCCTACAACGAATCACTGACGCCTACACAACTAAAAGTGATTTGCATAATTTGCTTTTGGATAGCTACTTTAAAGACATTGCTGAAAAGTATCAAGGTGCAGCCCGCCGTGTTGTTGCACTGGCTGTGTCAGCCGGTGTGCCAACACCATCGTTGTCTGCCGCAGTCGCCTATTACGATTCCTACCGATCAGCTGTTTTGCCAGCAAACTTGATTCAAGCACAACGGGATTACTTCGGCGCTCATACTTATGAACGCGTGGATAAGCCAGCCGGTGAAATGTTCCACTATTCTTGGTATGATGAAGCCTAATTTTAACCTGTGGTAATATGTGATTTCATGTTCACTATTTCTCATAATAACTATCTATTTGTTAGTGTAAGAGCTCCGAGACTTAAATCGGAAGACAATAATACTCATTTTAAAGCTATCAAATTTTACTAATTAATTGGGTGGCTTTTTGTTTGTATCAAAATGGTGTCGCGGTTTTTTGTCCTATTTTTTTGATGATAATAGCTACTGCAACTTCTTGTCTTGACAACTAATTGATAAACGTTTACAATTAGTATTTGTTTGTTATTTTATTCACATTTTAAGGAGAGTGTTGATGTTTGTTTTAAATAAGCCAAAGGCTAGTCTCAAAGAAATCATTATCAAAAGTGTCTGGTACGGTTTCATCGCCGGTATGATTTCCGGCATGGTCAAAATTGGTTGGGAAAATATTTTTCCACCTCGTACAATTGCCCGTAACCTGATTAATCCGCCACAACACATGGCCATGCAATTAGGTATCCCAAAAAAATTAGTTGAATCTTACTTCTACTATTCACAAGATCAAAAAGTTTTCTGGTTCACCTTAATTTTGCACTTTTCATTTGCTATCGCCTTTTCAGTCTTGTACGTTTTTGTATCACAATACTGGTCAAAAATTGGCTTGTGGCAAGGTGCCGCTTATGGTATCGTTCTTTGGATTGTGTGGCACGTCATCTTGATGCCCGCCTTTGGAACTGTCCCTGCACCATGGCATCAACCATTCGATGAACATTTCTCAGAATTCTGGGGACATATCGTTTGGGCATGGTCAATTGCCGCAACCGTTTACTACTTAATCGCTAAAGATAAAAAAGGTCATCTTGAAAATATTTAATGCTAAGTTTGACACACAAAGGATAAAATTATCCTTTGTTTTTTATTACAACTGGTATTCCTCATTAATTTGCATTACAATATCTAGCAATCAGATAAATATATCCCGTCAACTTACCCTTTGGAGAACGACATGAAAAAAGACAGTTTTGGTCGCAATGATTTAGATGATACTTTAAACGATGTCACCAACCACGCAGAGCGTGGATTGAGCTTACTATCAATTAAGGGCACTATAATTTTGGTTATCATCGTGATAATTGCATTATTGATTTATGTGATGACACAATAAAACACACACAACTCATGTTGTGTGTGTTTTTCATGAACATTAATTAAAATTGATCTTTCAACAATTGCTTAATTTCTGCCAAACTAGGTTGGCGTGGGTTACCTGGTGTTGTTTGGTCATTGTAAACCAAATCAATCAAGCTATCCAAAGAATCGTCAAAGTGCTTCTTGTCAACGCCGTTGCCTGACAATGTTTGGTTAACTTCAACTGACGCAGCCAAATCCTTAACAGCTGCAATCAATGAATCAACCAATTCAACATCTGTGTTACCCTTCAAACCAAGGAAACGCGCGATGTCAGCATAGTCCTTTTGTGCTGTATAAGTTTCGTAGCGTGGATAAGGTGTACGCTTTACGTTACCAGTTACGGCATTAAACTTAATCACATGTGGCATTGCAATCGCAATGGCCAAACCGTGTGGCAATTCGAATTCACCACCAGTCTTGTGGGCCAAGGCGTGGTTGATACCCAAGAAGGCGTTAGCAAATGACATACCTGCCAAAGTTGAGGCATAGTGCATCTTTGTACGTGCGTTTTGACCTTCTTTAGTTGGGTTCTTTGGATCATAGTGATAAGAATCAGCCAAGTTATCAAAAATCAACTTAATAGCTTGCAAAGCCCAAGGACGTGTAAATTCTGAGGCCATTACTGAAACGTATGATTCCAAGGCGTGTGACAAAGCATCCAAACCAGAGAATGCAACTGTGCGCTTTGGTACAGTCATCACGAATTCTGGATCAACAATGGCAACTTCAGGTGTTAATTCATAGTCGGCCAATGGGTACTTAACGTGTGTTTCATCATCAGTGATAACCGCGAATGGTGTCACTTCTGAACCAGTACCTGATGTGGTTGGAATTGCAACCATTTGCGTCAAACGTGCATGGTAGAACTTAACAATACGCTTACGGATATCCATGAACTTTTGTTGTAGTTCTGTAAACAAGTCTTTGATAGCATCATTATCTTCCAAGATACCTTCATGACGTGTTGAATATTCGTACAAGAAACGACCAATCTTACCAGCATCCAATGCTGAACCACCACCAAGCAAAATCACTGTGTCAGGCTTAAAATCAGCCATTTGACGTGCAATTTCAACTGCTTGTGACAAAGTTGGATCAGGCTTAACTGAACCGTAGATGTTTGTTTCGACTTGTTCTTGACGCAATTCAAGTTGGCTCAAAACCTTACCAACGAAGCCGAATTGCACCATACCAGGGTCAGCCACGATGAAGGCGCGCTTAACTGATGGTAATTCTTGCAAGTAAGTAATCGCGTTTGCTTCATAATAAACTTCCTTAGGCAAACGGATCCACTGTGGACGGTTACGACGACGTGCAACAGTTTTGATGTTAAGCAAGTCGTATGTTGACAAGTTGTGAGACAATGAATTCTTCCCCCATGATCCGGTACCAAGCGTCAATGATGGACGCATAGCATCTGTATAGATATCACCAACACCACCAATTGAATCTGGTTGGTTAACTAAGATACGTGATGCACCGATTGCATCAGCATATTCTTTGATGAATGGGTCATCTTGTGAACCAATTTGGATAGCGGCGTTGTGACCAGCACCTTGATAGTTCAACAATGATTGAACTGTTTCAATGGCTTCTTCACGCTTTTCAACTTTATAAATTGACAATAATGGTGACAACTTTTCTGATGACAAAGCTTCACCAATGTTCTTTTGATCCAACTCGAACAGCAAAACATCTTTGCCTTCAGGAATCTTAACACCAGCTTGTTCAGCAATCCAACGACCTGACATACCAGCAACTGGTCCGGCTACACCGAAACCTTCGGCGTTTGGCTTGAAGACGTAATCAGCAATCTTCTTGTAGTCTTTCTTAGGCACAAGGTAAGCACCTTGTTCTTGTAATTTAGCCAAAACTTCGTCGTAAATTGGCGCTTGGATAACCGCTGAGTTTTCAGTGGCACAGATCATACCATTATCAAAACGCTTTGACAAAAGTAAGTCTGACACAGCGCGGTCAGTATCTACGGTTGCATCCAAGTAGATAGCACCATTACCAGCACCAACACCCATTGATGGGTTTCCTGACTTCAAAGCGGCGTTAACCATTGATGGACCACCAGTGGCCAAGATTGAAGCGATGCCATGATTTTGAATTAAAGCAGTTGTAGCGTAGATTGAAGGCTTTTCAATCCATTGGATAAAGTTCTTGGGTGCACCAGCTTTCACAGCTGCTTCATAAACGATTTGTGCAGCGTGAACTGATGACTTTTGTGCTTGTGGGTGGAATGCGAAGATAATCGTATTACGCGTCTTAGCTGTCAACATTGACTTAAAAATCGTTGTTGACGTTGGATTAGTTGTTGGTACGATACCAGCTAATACACCAAGTGGTGCTGCTAATTCAACCTTTCCTTGGATTTTATCTTCATTGATAACGCCAACTGTCTTGTCAAACTTAATCGCGTTATAAACGGATTCAGAGGCAAAACGGTTCTTGGTATCTTTATCTTCAACAACACCTCGACCAGTTTCATCGTGGGCTTCATGGGCCAACAATAGTGAATTTTCAGAACCAGCTAATGCCATTGCGGCAACAATTTTGTCAACCTGTTCCTGTGAAAATGTTGAAAATTCTGCCAAAGCTTTTTGTGACTTTTCGACCAATTCGGCCGTCATTTTTTCAGCTTGAGCTGTCAATTCAGCTTTTTCTTCAGGTGTCAAAACCTTTTTAGCGGGCTTCTTTGCAGTTGCTTCTGCCATAATTTGTGCTCCTTTTTGTTTGCTCATTTCTTAACAATCTAAGTATATAATAAGTGTCAAGAAAAAGCAACACTTTTAATTTTTATTTGTTAAACGCCTGATAAATGTACATTTGCAAGCGCTTACAAACACGGAAATAATATTGTGTACTTAATCACAGTATCGGCATATTTTTTAATATTACGCCTACGGCTTATTATATAACCATTCTTTGAAGAAAGTGTAAACATTGCGCCCTAAATGTTATGAAATCGTGAACTCTCAATCTAAATGTACCAAGCACTTTACGACGACAATGCTATAATAAGATAATATATTAGCTTGAGGATGAGACGACATGTATTATATTGACGGACAATTTTACCAGTTAGGGTACAAACAAAAAATTAGTTTTTTCGTTGTATCTTTAATTATCAATTCTTTTGGAAATGGTTTGAGTGTGGCAACTGCAATGGGATCAGCTCCTTGGACGGCTGGTGCTGCCAATTTATCCAATCTAACTGGTGCGCCGATCAGTTTATTCCTTGCTTTTTTTGCTACGAGTGTCGCTTTCTTGAACATGTGGCTCGCCATGCACTTTAATTGGCCCCGTTTAATTGGCAATATTGTGTTTGGCATGTCGTTTAGTTTGTTGGTTGGCGTCTTTGCTAATCTCTTTGTCTCCTTAGGCATTCGACATCTTGCTTGGTGGTGGTTACTTCCAATCGATATTTTTGCGGTGTGGACGATTGGTGTTGCTATCTCCATTTATCAGCGTGTCAATTGGATTCTACATCCCCTTGATGACTTGACCAACATTTTACGGTTTGATTATTTTCACGGCAATGCTAGTAAAGCGCAAATGAGTAACTTTGCTGTTGCCATTGGTATTTCAGCAGTCTGTTTCCCTTTCAGTCACCAGCTTGTGGCCTTAGGACTAGGCACAGTTGTATCTTTTCTTTTCCAAGGTCGTAACATCGCTTGGGCCGACCGACATATTTTTAAACGGCTTGTCCATGGTGATATCACAGGCCAAGCCTAAAAAAGTGTGAGTTGAAATTTATCAACTCACACTTTTTTTAATCAATATTTTGAGCTGCCCAATGATTAATTGGACCAAATTGATGGCCAACCGCTATTTCGCTAGCAATAGCTGCCGTTGTCACATCGTGCGCGATACGAATGGCATTAGCGACTGACTGTCCTTTGGCAATTTCAGCTGCAATGGTGGCACTTAACGTATCGCCCGTACCGTTGATATGTGTCGTATCAAAATAAGGATGGCGCAGCCAAAAATCTGATCCATCAGCTAGTAACACGTAGTCTGCAACTTCTTGTTGGTCATCTTGATGATGCCAACCTTTCACAATGACATTCTGAACACCTAGTGCCTGAATGTCCCGTGCTGCCGCTGCTTGGTCTGTTTCGCTTTGAATTGTTCGTCCTGTTAACAATTGTGCCTCAAAAAAATTAGGCGTGGCAACAGTTGCCAATGGTAGCAGCTGTTGTTTCAAAGCTTTGAACGCTTCATTTTCTAATAATTGTGTCCCATGTTTCGTAGTAATAACGGGATCAACGACCAATGGCCCAAAATCGTAAGTCTGATATGCCTTAACTACCGTACCAATTAAAGCTGCATCAGACAGCATTCCCGTCTTACTAGCTTTGATTTTAAAATCATCAGCCAAAGCCTCAAACTGTTGGTCAATAAACGCCAATGGTAATGTTTCCGCTGCGTGGATACCGTAAGAATTACCCGCAACAGCTGCCACTAGAACACTCATGCCATACGTCTTACGAATAAAAAAGGTGTGTAAATCAGCTTGCATACCAGCTGAGCCATCAGAATCAGAACCGGCAATTGTTAATACTTGAGGAAATTCGTTTGTCATAATAACCTGCTTTCAAAAAAACAGCCGAAGCTGTTTAACTAAAAATTATTTTTGTTGTGCGGCGTACCACCGGATTATTTAGAAAGAAATAGGTGATAGCAACTTGGATTGGGTACATAATTAAGTTTTTGATAATTCTTGGTATTGCGAACGCCACCAATGATGGCCAATCATGCGCTGTATGATACATGATTACCAGCCAAGCTGTGTTCATCACAATGTTAGTGATGAGCAACACCAATCCAACGGCAACAATAATTCGCCATAGACTTGTGTGATCTTGACGATAATAAGCTAGCGCATAAATTAATGTTGAAACAACCGCCGTCAACGTAAACCCAATGAAGAAGACACCGGGATTAACAATCGTGATATTAACCACGTCTAATACGGCAGCAATCAACATCGACCACAGCGGACCATACCACTTGGCAATCAAAGACATTGCCACGAACGAAAAGCTGACTTGTAGCACGTTCGTCCCAACAGTGAATTTGTTTAACGCCATGTCAATGGCCATTAAAGATGCCAAAACAACAAATTGGCGTGTGTCTAATTTTGACAGCGCCCATGTACGCGATGTACTTTCCATAATAAAGAACCTCCGAGTGGAGTGTTCACCTATATGATTATATTGGTGAATGTGATTGATGCACCGCACACAAGCGTGTTTCGTCAGCGACCCACATTCCGTTTCCGCTGCACTTAACGCGCATCAATCTACCCCGATTTTATTTTGTCTTATCGACAACGAACATTGTAACACCAAATGAACCGAACGTTGGTATTAAAGTTAGCTAATTGTTCGTAAAAAAACGCCACCTCTAGGCAGCGTCTTATTCTGGTAAAATGATTTGCGTTGAAGGGCCTTGTGGTTCAGCCTGTTCAGGTTGCTCTTGGATTAAGAAGCTGGGATAAAGTGTCAATGACTTTTCTTCAAAGCCCACAACAGATGAGCCCAACACACGTGTGATTAACTCCATCAAACGTTCTTCAAAAGTATCTTTATCAATATCTTCAATTTCTGCCTTGAGTGATTGTTGGTACATATTGATGTGCAAGTTAGGAATTAAGGCGTACTCTCGTCCAACTAGACCAGCCCATTCTTCAAACACTTCTGCAGGTATCTCTTCATCCTCATTTTGAGCAATAGGCATAAAATTGGCACTGAATGTGTTGCCAGCACCACCCTGTTCATCAAATTCCTCTTGTGTCATTTCGCCATTACTTAATTCCGTTGCGTATTCAAAATCAAACGGGCGACGTTCGTCAAAAATATGGATAAAGCCTGCTGTTGCTTGCGTTTCATCCGCAGCGTCAACGACACGCAAAATGCGATCTCTTTGGCCATTAAAAAGTTGTTGTGTGTAATATGCCATTATTTTTCTCCAATGTGGTGTTACTACATTTTAACATAAGTCACGACCAAAACTGAATGCGAATCCCGAATTAAATGAGGTTATGGCATAGCGTATGTCTTGAAATCATTGAAGTTATTGTGCATGAGCTTCTCATAATTATTCCAAGCCGATTGTGGTTGAATCGCATAAACGGCTGCCAAAATGTTATTGTATGCCACTCGCGCCTCATATTCATTACCGACAACGATGAGTGTTTTTATCACGGTCATCAATTTACGAATAACGTTCGTATACCAATCGCTGATAGCTGGTTCAAGACTATCAACAAGATCAAAATCACGCTTAGTATCATCATTTGTTTTTTCGTGAAACGCTCGTAATGTGTACCGATAGATTACAGTGAGTAATGCTTGTTGACGTACGATTTCCATTTTGAAACCAGCCTGTTGACAAGCTTGTTGTTGCATAATTGTTTTGCGTACAAACGGTAAAATTGTTTGCAAATCCTCGTAGCGTAGATTGTCCATGATATCTAATAACAAATTCGCATCCATCAGCGAGAAATAATGACGTCTGCACAAAATATTACGAGCTGTTGGTAAAATTTTTTAAATAATTTTCCCGCAACCTCTTCCGAATCATGTGCTTTGATTTGTGTAATAGCTGTTCCAATCGCCGCAACATCCTTGGTTTGTTTGTATATTTGTAATGCGTTTTCCACCATTGCTTCATCAACAATTGGCGCTTCTGGTTGTGACTGCATGTTGGTATTGACCGGTTTTAATGAACGCGCATACAACATAAACTCGTCAAGTGACACATGAATCACTTCCAAAATCGAGAGTAATCTGCTCATTGCAAGATCACCCGACCCATTTAAATAACCATAGAAACGACTACGTGAAATATCAGCGTGTGCCAAAATGATTTTTACTGGCACACCCTTTTCCCTAATAAAAAACTTTAATGCTTCATTATAGTGATTTTCATCAATATGAAAAGCCATGATATATTCTCCCCTTGCTTTCGTTAACTATTTCACATGTAATAATAACACATTGTTGTCCTAAAATGTAATATATTATCGTATGTATTCACAATTTTAACACCAAAAAGGCAAACAAAAACCACAAAATCGTTATTGATTTTGTGGTTTAGGTCACATTACATTTTTTCTTCTAGTGTCACATCTGGGTATTTATCATGGAACCAATTGAGTGCAAACTTGTTTTCAAATAAGAAAACTGGCGCGTCATAACGGTCTTTAACAAGTAAATTACGAGATGAACCCATTTTTTCGTCAAGTTCTTCTGGTTTAATCCAACGTGCCACTTTTGAACCAATTGGTTCAAATTGAATTTCGACGTTGTATTCATTTTCCATACGGAACTGGAACACTTCAAATTGCAATTGTCCAACGGCACCAATGATGTAATCACCACCATTCGAAGACTTGTAAAGTTGGATTGTACCTTCTTGTACCAACTGTTCAATGCCTTTATGGTAAGACTTTTGCTTCATCACATCTTTGGCAATCACACGGTTAAACAATTCAGGGGTAAATGTTGGCAAATCAGGGAACTGCACACTCTTTTTGCCAGCATAAATCGTGTCACCAATCTGGAAGTTTCCGGTATCATAGACACCAATGATGTCTCCGGGTACTGCTGTTTGTACATTTTCACGCTCTTCAGCCATGAACTGTGTAACGTTAGACAGCTTTAATTTCTTGCCATTTCGCTGTAAAGTGACATCCATACCTCGGTCAAATTCACCACTGACAATACGAACAAAGGCAATGCGATCACGATGACGCGGATCCATGTTGGCTTGAATTTTGAAGACAAAACCAGTAAATTGTGGACTGTCTGGCGAGATTACTTGATCGTCAACTGTTGTCACAGCAGCAGGCGCCGGCGCATAGGTCAAATATTCACGCAAAAATTGTGTCACACCAAAATTCACCAAGGCTGACCCAAAAAAGACTGGGGTCAATTTGCCATGAGCAATTTTATCGGCATCAAATTCGTTACCCGCATCACGTAATAACTCAATTTCATCCATTGCCTCGCTGACAACTTCTGGGTGATCACTGGCATTTTTGAAAGGTACTAATTCATCTTTTTGCAAATCATAAATGCCTTGCAAAATTTGTCCTGATCCAACTGGCCAGTTCATTGGATAGGCTTGAATACCTAAAATAGACTCTAATTCATCAACCAAATCAAGCGCTGGTCGTGCGTCTCGGTCAATCTTGTTGAAGAAAGTAAACACGGGAATACCACGTTGCGACACAATCTCAAAGAGCTTTTTTGTTTGAGGCTCAATTCCCTTGGCTGCATCGACAACCATGACAACTGAGTCAACCGCCATCAGCGTTCGATAGGTATCTTCAGAAAAATCCTCGTGCCCCGGTGTGTCCAAAATGTTAATTCGCTTACCTTCATAATCAAATTGCAACACTGACGAGGTCACTGAAATACCACGTTGTTGTTCAATTGCCATCCAGTCAGACGAGGCCAGCTTATTTGAGCCACGACCTTTAACCGTTCCAGCTTCACGAATCACGCCACCATGCAACAATAGCTGCTCAGTTAAGGTTGTTTTACCAGCATCGGGGTGAGAAATAATCGCAAAAGTCCGCCGATTTTTTAGTTGTTCTTGAAAGTTTTCCATAGTACTTCTATTTTACCCGAAAAACAAGTCGACGGCCAGCTTTTTAATCAACAGCCACTAAATCAAACACGCTAAGAAACTTAACAAAACTACTGACAACATTTCAATTAGAAAGTGCCCTTTTTAATCGAAATAGTGTTTCACGTGAAACATTTTTCATAACAAACATATTCACTTATAAAACTTACAAGGGTTTTATCTTTTTTGATGATGACATTACGCGATCTTACTGACAACATTAACTATTCAGAAGGCGTATCACCAAGTGTCCAGACGACACTAGTGTGAATTGATTTTCCCAACAAATTAGACACATCAACACTCGCTGGAACTAAAATCGCATACCCAATATCTGTACTGCTATTGTCAAGTGGAATAACTTCTTGATGCGCAATGGGACTATTATCGACGGTTTTCACGAGCGTGCTAGTCCCGCTAGAAATTAAGTTAATCTCATCATCAGAAATTAGCTGTACTAAAGCCATACTATCAGTTGTAGCTACTACTGACTCTGAATCATCATACCAATTATCGTCCTCAGTACTGACAGTCACTGTATACCCATCATTACTATCAAGCCTGTCGTCAGTAACTGTTAACTCAGCATCTCCCTTATATAACACGAAATGTCCAAGGTCTGACATAAATGTCTGGTTATCTGTATCCTCGAGATTACTCGTATCTAAAACACCAAAATCCATATCATCAACAGACATGCTCAGTTCACCATTCTGGAACTGAATATAACTACTAACAATAGTATCAGCTGAAATTGTAATGGGCGACTGGGCAATTAGTGCCGTTAAAATCACAATAATGATTCTATTGACTATTTTCATAACTAACCTACCTTTTATAACTACACATATTTACCTACCAGAATCAACATATATTATTATTGGACTGCCAATAACTGCGTTTCCAGCACTTGATAAAGGGAATGCCATTTAAGCACACAGCAGCGCAATAGCAGTCCCCTTATTTTTTGATTTTGTAAGTTTTATTGATTCGTAAGATGTTTTTTGGCATTTATCAAGAATACTTTGCCACCTTGTACGCTTAAAATTTAAAAATGATGGGACAAAGTGACACTTTAATAAAGTTCTACCGATTAACCCCTAGAAATGCTTAACATCATTATTGACGCTCTGCTTCTTTCGACGTTGCCACCAAAACAGAATGATTGCTATAATGACTGCACCGGCTAACACAAGCCACCACCAATTAAAGCCCTCATCATGAACAAGCGTGACATCTTTATCATTCAACTTCTTAGCTTCCTCATTAGTGATTGTGAAATCTTTTGTCAAATGCCAAGTGCTTTTTTTCGACTTAACTGTCATGTTCATCGTATATTTGCCGGGTTTGAAAGCATGTCCGTCAAGAGATAGCGGATATGCAAAAACTGAATTTGGCGTTATCTGCATCTTGCTTTTTTTGGCTTCATATAACACTTTTTTACTATTTTTACGGGTTACTTTGGATGTAATTGAAATACCATTCAAATATGCTTCCGTCGTGCTATGCAATTCTGAAATAATCGCATTGCGTGAACTGATTTGCCCAGCATCTACCTTTTCAAGACTGAGATTTTCTTTGACATCTGTCTTCTCAGCCGTTTGTAGCACAACACCAATAGCATAAGCGTAGCGATTACGAATCGTAACGCCAGCTTTTTTTGACGCGTTACTTTCTGTTGCAGTGGCAGCTTGTGTAATTGTGATACCACCCGCCACAATACCTTGCCATTGCTTATCAGGAATTTTAACCTTTATTTCTAACTTTTTTGTACTATTAGCTGGCACTTCAACTTGTTTCGGCAACTCAGCGACTTTTCCAAAATCAAACGGTGCTGACTTATCTAATTTATTTTTTGAGGGACCATATTCAGCCACAACGTTAATATTAGTTTTAGCAGCCGCTGCTGCCGTCGTCACTGTTTGTGATTTGTCAGTCGTGTTAGTCAGATTGACAACAAGCGTTTGCTCGTCATTGGGTTTTACTAACAAATCAAAATAAGTATGATCCTTATTAACTTGATTTTCTGGCAAAACGGCACTAACACGCATCCCCATAGCTCCTGAATCAGCAGATGACGATGACGACTCATCACCATGCGCTAATCCAAGTAATGGTGTCATAGAAAATGTTGCTGTCGCTAAAATAAGGCCAATTTTTTTAATTAGCATAACTTTTTACCTTCTCAACTTCAATTTATAGTTTTACTATACCAATAGTTTGTGACCTCACTTTGCGCATTTTGTGGACAAAATGGGAATTTTTTGTGTCCTTAAACCGCAATAAATGACGCAACACCTAATTAACAAAAAGGATTGGCAGATCACAACACTTTCTTCACAACTCGTCACAATCTATTCGAAAGTTATTACCAATTTAAACTAACCCATTTGATACACTAAACGTAAAGAAGAATTGAGGGTAATTTTGTATGAAAAAATATTTATTGGGTAGCCTGAGTTTTCTAGCGCTGGCAATGGCACCTGTAAGCATAGCGTTAGCTGATGGTCACCACACTTCAAAAGCGACAGTACGGCTTTCTGGGAATAAACCAATTACAATTATTAACAATGACACACCAGTGAAGCCAATTAACAACACTGCTATGTCAACAATTGGATCAGATGGTATATACGTCGCTTATGCTTCTGAACTAAATTTTTCGCCAATCATCGATAGTTTAGCAAGTAAAAAAAGCAATGAAAGTCTTCTATTAAAAACAAGTCACACCTTATATCCTTCCGCAGATCAGGTGCTCTTGAATAATAAGCAAGTGAACGTCAATCCATTCGTTCAAGTGCATACTGTTTCGAATGCACATGTCTGGTGCGCATCCGTGATTCAAACCGGTGACTTTAAAACAGCTGATGGTGAAACACTTGCCAATGCACAACTAAAAGTTAGTACTACTGATCATAATTTAAGCGGTACCGAATTAGGATCAACAGCTAATACACGGGATTACAATAATCAAGCTTTTGCCGATCAGCAAGCAGTTTGCATGATGATGGGCGAAGAAACAACAGCTGCGGGTGATTGGACCAACACATTTAGTCAGAAAAATAATGGCAAAAGAAACTATGTTGTTGGTGGTTTTTCATTAGACATTCCCGCGGGAACCACTATTATGAATAAGCATTATCAAGCAGAATTAACTTGGATTATGAACGATGTCCCATTGGTGTCATTATCATAAAATAGTAAATTAAAGGAGCGGATATATCTACTATCCGCTCCTTTAATTTACTATTTTCAGAATAACCTTTTGATATCAATCATTGTTAAAAAAATGCTATCTATACTAAACTTGTGGAATATCACTTGTCGTCCAAGTAATTGTTGTTGTTAGCGTCTTATTTTTAAGCGCACTCACATCAGCATTATTAGGGACAAAAATTCCAAAATTAACATGATCCGTCGAATCCTCATCATAATTAAAACTACGTTCGCTATTCTCACCTAGAATAGGCGAGTCAACGTCCATAACAACAGCGCCAGGACCATACAATATGTTTAAATCGTCATCTCCTGGATCTTTCATAAATAACACCAATTTCGTAACATCAGCAACCTTATCCTCACCTTGATACCAATCCCCATCAGTTGATGCAGTAATACGAAAACCGTCTCGTGAATTAAATCTTTTATCCGTCGCTACTAACTTTGCATCCCCTTGATAATATTTCATATGACCTAATGATGTTTGAAAAAATTGAGCCGTAGTATCATTATTTTGTAGCGATGTTACATCTATTTCACCAAAATCAAGAGATGGCACTGAGATATCAATTGCTCCATCTGCAAAATTGATACTAGAATGTGACGTATCGGCTTTAGCTGATACATTCATCATCAAACAAGACGATATTAAAATACTAATAACAACAATAACGTGACACCCTTTTAATATTTTTTTTAGCATTATTAATCTTTCCACCATCCTACGATTGCAAATTTTACGCTAACTATCACTGTTGGGCCCATTAACAATTGACCATGTATACTCTGCTTGATAACTTTTTGATTTTAAAACTATATTGCGAGGTAACTCAAGATATATACCATTTTTAATGCGTTCATTACTGTTGTAAGTAGCTGTCCCAGCTCTATTACCGTTGCTACCTGCTTCAATATTCGTTTGATTTTTCAGTGATCCATATTCGTAGCTCATAGTGCCAAAACTATCTGCTGATGGTCCAGCCGTCATCTCTAAACTATCTGGTCCAAAAGTCCATTCCGATCCAGCGCCTACTTCGCCACCCCAATTTTGAGTAAAATGACCCGTCGTATTAATCAATCCGGAGATGCTGTAATCAAAAAAGGGCACAGTCCTCACCAATAAGTTCGGTTGAACATCAATTTTATCACTCCCAGCCTCACGATACATACCTTGGAAAGGTTGCGTCATACGTACAGAAATGCTTAGAGGTTGATCATCTTTATCAGAACGTTGATCTACAATTTGCAAATATGGTCGTGTGATAACAGATTGATCTCCCACTTGTTGCACATTAGAAAGTGGCCAAACTTTATAACTCGTGTCTGATTTTTGCACAACTTGTCCATCGTCAAGTGAGCTCTCCGTTATTTCACCGAAGTTCAAGACTGGGAAATGTGTAAAACCCACACCATCTTCGATAATAATACCTTCATTTTCTTGGTTTATTACCTCTCCCACTGTACCCCAATCACTATTAGTATTAATGTTATTTAGCAACGAATTATTTGACACGTCGAACTCTAATCCATTCGTTACAGACCCATACTCAATTGAATCTGCAACAACTGTTTGGTTTATAAGAATCGATAGACTAATAACCGTTGCAAAAGTTAATATTTTTTGTAACATTATATTTTCCCTTAGTCGTCTCCAAGTACACTTGTTAGCGTCCATTGCATTATCGGCGTTTTTATATCATCATAAATATAATCCGCAACCGAATACTTTTTCAAACTATTTAACGTCAAATACCAGCCCTGACCATTACTTACTTTGTTCCAAGATGTATCCAATTCCACAACCATATCGCCATTATTTCCGTTAGGGGCCGTAGCAACCAATAATGAATCGCCTTCGTTACTCAAAAATGAACTATCATTTGTACTGTTAACATACTCAAGTTGTAACTCATCATCGCCAAAAGAGCCTTTATCAACCAATGACGCTTGCATCTGCCAAGGTGTTGTTTTTTGAATTGTGCCATCAGCAACTATTAAGTGACCGTAGTCCAGACTCAAATCAAGCGGTGCCCGATTAAATAAGCCATCTTTACCACGTTTCAGATTACCAAATGTCATTTTTTCAACTGTATCAGCTATGATTGGCAATTAACCGATACCCAACTGCTTCTGCCAAATAATCATGATAAGTATAAGTCGTTCGAGTTGATTCTGCTTCAACACCTTGATCATTTCCAATAACCCAAAACTCCAGTCCTTCACCAACTTCAATTGGATCATCTTGATGGGCATTATTATAATCAGTCATATTAAATGACCATTCTTTCCCATCACCATTCGCAGAATTATTAGCTTTTGTTAGTGTTGCTAACGTGACATACTGTTCAGCATTGTCTTCACCATTAATCAGAATGTTATCCGCAGCCATTGATGTTTTAAAAGTGATTGTGCCACCAACAACATTCACTGCGGGCAAATCATAGACTTGTGGTGCGTAGGTTGGTGTTGATGCCACCTTTGTTTCATAGGTTCCACCATCCACTGTGACAGACACTGTATCATCACCCTGTTGATATTTAACATGGTTATTTGCATCACCGCCTGGAATTGAGAAGTCTTGACTTCGATTGCTTTCAAAAACAAAAATACCATTGCTATTTGTCGTTACTGTGTTTTGTTTAACGCCAACCTGATTGCTTTCCCATGTCACTTGTTTGTTAGCACCACCTGTGCTTTCAAAGTCAGCAATTCCATCACACTCAGCATTTGGCAATGCAAAATTAGGAATCAGTTTTTCTGATATACCATATTGACCACGAATATACCGATCCGCATCACTAACTGCTTCTTCTTGGTTTTCGGCGTCACTAATCAGCGCCAACTTTGCATCTGTATCAGCTTCAGACATCGGCACCCATTTAAGCCAGTTAAATACGTATGACTGAATTTCAAAAACACGATAGTATCTGTTATTACATAAAGCACCTGCCGAACCAGTAACTTTTGATTCAGGCGTTTCTTTTAAACTATAATAACTACTATCTGTAGATCCAACTTGAGTTTCTTGCATCATGTCTGCAATACCAACTCGTTTCCAACTACTATATCCGGCAGGGGCATTATAAGTTAAATGATTGCCATTATTATAATTCGTGACAGAACTGTAAAATGAAACATCTGAATGCTTGACGTTTAATTGCATATACCCAGTTGTATATCCCGTCCAATCAGCACCAGCAACATCGGCATCAGTTTCTCTCTTATGATTTGCAATTAACATATATTTTGGTGATTCAACGTTAAAAACAATCCCGCCATTGGTTTCGTTAACACCAGCAGGAATAGAGAATGTCTGACAGCCCTGACCACTTTTTAAATAGAAAGTCGCATCATCGGCAATGTTAAATTCTCCTCGAACGAGATTAGCAGGTGCTTGAATAACACCAGAATAATCAGAAGCAGTCGTATTAGTCCCGTTCATTGCCAAGATACCAGCAGAGGCAACGTTAATTTTGGTTGTCAACATGTTAACGGTGCTACCTCGGCGTGACTGAAAAACAAATCCATCATCTTTGACATTCATCATCAACGTGCCAGCAATGTTAAGATTACTAATGGCGCCATCTATCACACCATTTTGATATGATAGACTGGCATTATTTGTTGCGCCAAAATTTAACCGTGACATGTAAACTTTGGCACCTTTTTCAATATCAATATTTTTAGCAATAGTATTAGTATAATTTTGGTACGTTCCTGAGCTACTACCTGAATAGTAGTTATTGTATAACGCCCATGTATTTGCTAAATAACTAAACGAATTTACACCAATAACCCCCGGTACATTATCATGAATACCTCTATAACGGACTGAGGCATCAGCATGAATATTTGAGCCCATCAGTTGAGTACCTCGGGTTTGCATATCAATATGGTTATAAAGTTCGATGTTCATACCCGGTACTACAAAGGCAGACATGGTATTACCTGCGTCGGTTGCAGGATCATTATCAATCGCCACTGTTACGTCTGATAATGTTAACGTGCCACCAATATCACCTGACGCGCTAGTTGTGCCACGATACAAGATACTATTACGAAAATCGGACATACTTTTAAAGTCATCTGCACTTGCTGAAGTAAACGTTAAGTGATTAATATTAATATCAGGCGCCACACCAGTTGATACTGGTAAACCGTAATATCGCGTTACAATCCTTGTATTAGTTGTGCCCGATGCCCGTCTAACAGTGAAAACGGATGAACTCAGATTGATAGTTTTATTGTTAGATGTAATTTCAATATTATTAGCTCTAGGCTTTAGTGCGTCCACCATATAATCATCGACTGCCTTTTCTGCATTAGAGATTGTGGGCGCCGCTGTACCAGTTTCTTGTGTTCTCAACTCAGCATCATACTTCAAATCAATATCATCAGTTACTGTTATTTTAGTCACAGCTGCGGTATTCCATGCTTCCGTAAACTCAGCTGCATTGGTCACTGTTACTTGCCCAGCCATATCTAATAAGGATATGTCACGTTTAGTGCTACTTGTTTTAGAATGATCTTTAGATTCAACTTCAGTGGTCTTTTTGTTGCTTTTATCTATCTTTGTGTCGGAAGATTCTGTTTGTGCTTCCTTTATCGCTTCTTTCACTGTTTCGTCTGAGGCCATGACCTTTTGCTCATCACGTACTGATGTTGCCATTGAACTCGTTGCATTCACTTCATCAGCTGCAACCATCATTATTGGTGAAATTAAAATATTTATTAGTAATATCGATAGGCATATTGATATTTTAATTTTCATGTTGTCATTTCTCTCTTGTATACTTATGGTAGATTGTAAAATTAAACCGAACACTTGAATAAAAAAGCCGCAGTGCCTTTAATGGTAATTGTCTAAAACAACCATAAAGGAACTGCGACTCATGACTAGTTTATCATCTCAAGAACGCACTGTCATTCAAACTTTACTCGAATTGAATTATTCTGTTCGTGCCATTGCGCG
>NZ_MOWQ01000014.1:0-37474 GCF_002095565.1 Leuconostoc sp. BM2
GATTAACTGCTGCGCGGTGTCCAGTGAACAAGGCGTCCACAACCACCACGTCGCGTCCGGCTTCAACCAAACGTTTCACCATGTGTGAGCCAATATATCCTGCACCACCAAGTACTAATACTGCCATAATTATAAACGTATCCACCTCATGTAGTGGATACATCCCCTTTCTTGAGTATCCTATCTTAAATTATACTACAACTCACGCCATTTAAATTCTGCTTCGGCACTGACCGTATCTCCCATCATAATACGGTGACGAGTTTCACCATCACCCAAAACAACTTGCGATAAAATTGTATGTCCTAAACGAATTTCATTTTCAAATTTCAAGTTAATATGTGTCACTTCATGCGTCATCAAATATTCTGGTGACAAGACATCCTGCATCCACTCAAAATACTTTGAATTATTAACATGTTGGTTAGCATCAATATCCAAATAACGCACATGATAATCATTTTCAATGATGGTATCATCATCCGTTATTTTAATTGGATTGGGAATACGAGGAACTTGTTTAACGCGTTGTGCGTCGTATTTATCAACAATTTCTTGTGGCAAACGTGCCATACGACGATTTTTAATATCCAACATCGTCCAAATTGATGACACCTTAATAATTTCGTCACCTGATTCATCAAAAAAGACAAAAGGTCGTCGTACAAAAAATGGATTGTATTCAGCGGCGTAGGTTTGAATACGCATTAATTCACTCACCTTAGGTCGCCTTTTAATCGCAACTTCATACTGCAAAATGACCCAACCTAGTCCCATTGCCAAATGATAATCTTGACCAACCCCAAGTTCGTCACTTTGATTTTTAGATGCCAAAACCGCTAAATTCAAAATCATTGGTAATGACAACTTTTGTGTCGTATCTGCCTCATAATATTCAACACGACGTTCTATTTCATATTTTTTCATTTTAATTTATCCCGTGATAATCTGCATAAACGGCTTGACGATCAAGTTCGCGCTCTTTAGCAACTTGCTTAATGGCTGCATTTGGTCGAAGTCCTTTTGTAATCAGTGCGTCCACAGCTTCTTTGACTGATAATGTGATTTCTGTTGTTTCGGCAACAATCGGCCCATGAAACCCATCTATCATGACAACAAATTCACCACGAATATCATTTTCTTGTGCCCATGTCACTAATTCTGACGCTGTTCCGCGCAAAAATTCTTCATAACGCTTTGTTAATTCACGCGCTAAAACCAATTTTCGATCTGATCCCATTATTTTTTGAATATTGACAAGCGTTTGCTTTAAACGATGGGGGGCTTCATAAAAAATGATCGTATCTTTCATTGTGGATAACTGCTGTAATTCAGCTAATTGTTCACTGTTTTTACGTTTCAAAAAACCGTAAAAATAAAAAGGTTGTGGTACTAGACCACTGGCAATTAAAGCAGTTACCCCAGCAGTGGCACCCGGAATTGGCACGACTGGAATCGATGATGCGACAGCGGCAGCCACTAATTCCTTACCAGGATCTGAAATTGATGGCATACCAGCATCGCTAACCTGCGCTACATTAGTACCGTTTTGCAAATCAGCAATTAAGTTAGGAATTTTAGCTTGCCAATTGTGTTCATGAAAACTGGTCTGCGGTGTTTCAATATCAAAATGGTTCAACAACTGCTGTGTATGTCGTGTATCTTCGGCCGCAATCAAATCAACATCCCGCAACGTATCCAGTGCTCGCGCCGAAATATCACCCAAATTGCCAATTGGCGTTGGCACGAGGTAAAGTGTGCCATAAACTTGTGACCCAAAACTTTTTTGTTGTTGCATGCTATTCTCCCAACGCAATCGTAACCTCTAAAGCCATTTTTTCAAGACGTGCTTGCAAGGATATATTAATTTTTCGTAACTTATCATCAGCAAATATAGCTTCTGCTGCGTGCACTAACTGTCTGACATGATAATGCTTAGCCAGTGTTTTATAAAAACCTATTAAACTGGGAAACATCAGGTTCTCGTCAGCAGTGGCACAATATATCACCATATCCCTTGCCAATTGGCGCAGCCATTTCATAAACATTTTTTGTTGTAAATCAGTTGTGATTTGACTAATCAACGTGGTTTGGACATATGCAAAAGCTTCAATTTTACGTTGCATCATCAACTCAAACCACTTAAATAACAACATTTGTGTGTTTTTCTGCCAATTATCATCGATGCCGTTTGCATCAACTAAAGATATTTCAGGATTCAAATGAACAATTTGGGCCCGAGACTGAATTGTTGGCAATACATCTTGTAAATTATTTGTCAGCAGTAAAATAAGCTGTGGCCCAGCGGGCTCCTCAATAAACTTTAGCAACGAGTTGGCGGCACTAGCCGTCATCGTTTCAACAGCATCTAAAATAAACACTTTTTTCGGGCTTTCCAGCGTGGTAGTCACAAATTCGGGTGTCAAATCGCGCACTTGTGCTACTTTTAAAGTAGCTCCTTCTTCTTTAGGCGCCACCAAATGCACATCTGGATGCTCATTTTCGTTAATGCGTAATGCATTACGATCGGTTGCACCAACCACTTGCCAAGCCAAATAACGCGAAAAGGCCAGTCTCGTCGACTGGCTTGATCCAACAAATAAATACAGATGGCTTAATTGTCCATTCTTCAGTAACTCATTAAAATGAGCCATTTGTGTTGGGTAAGTTTGCTGTGCAGTTGTGGCAAAATCAGGCAACATTAAAACTGATAGAAGGATTCAATCTCTTGCGTAAACACTGTTGCGCCACCAACCTCAACTTCAATTGGATAGGCGCCAACGTGGTCTCCACCAGCATCTAAGCTGATGGGTGGCACCATAAATTGCTTACGTTTTTGTGACACATCTTTGATAATATCAAGTACCTCTTGTACCCGATCGGCCTCAATGGCAATCATAAATGTTGTGTTACCTGATCGCAGGAAGCCACCAGAAGTTGACAGACGTGTAGCTCGCACATTAGCTTTAACAAAAGCATTACTCAATTTTGTTGTATCTTTATCTTGTACAATTGCTGTTATAAGTTTCATGATTTGTCCTCCAGAACTTTGTTAATAAGTTCACGTGTATCGTGCACCACTTTATCTAATGGTTGTGTTGCATCGACTATTTTAATTCTATCAGAAAATTCACTTTGAAGTTTTAAATAAGTTTGACGCACCTTTTGGTGAAAGGCTAGACTTTCTTTATCTAAACGATCAATTTTCCCTTTACGGTTAGCTGTCACACGAGCCAAACCTAATTCAGAAGGGACATCTAAGTAGATTGTTAAATCAGGCAACAAACCATCAATCGCAAATTGATTAATCTGCCAAATTTTTTCAACACCTAAGTCTCGCCCGCCACCCTGATAAGCTAGTGAACTATCAACATAGCGATCAGAAATTACCACTTTTCCAGCTGCCAAAGCCGGTTGGATAATCTCGACCAAGTGTTGTCGACGTGCAGCAGCATAAAGCAAAGCTTCCGTACGCTTTTCTAGGCCATTATCATCTTCTGGCTGTAAAATTGCTCTAATGGCCTCCGAAATTGGATTGCCGCCGGGCTCACGCGTTGTGACAAGCTTGTTTCCTAATTTTGGTTGCAATTCTGCAATTAGAATATTCAGTACCGTGGTCTTACCAGCCCCTTCAGGGCCCTCAAATGAAATAAATAATGGTTTTGACATTGACGTTCCTTTGTAATAACATCTTAGTGATTAATTTCTTAAATTCGATCAGATTTGAGTACATGCGTCTGCATATGCCCGACTGTCTTACGACGTCGTGCCTCACGATACAAGTAATTAAACTTTGCACGTGCCAAAGCAGTTTGCGCCTGAATCAAACGAAAATTGACCTGACCATCCAACAATGCTTCTTCAGAATTTTTAGCAGTATCCCAATCAATTTTAGCCTTATCTATTTGAAAAACCAGTGCCTGATCATATTCAGCACGTAAACGTCGCTTCTTTTTACCAAATATCATAGTTTTGTCCGTCCTTGAACTGCTTTTATTAGCGTCAATTCATCTGCATAATCAATATCAGAACCCACTGCCAAGCCGTGTGCTAATCGCGTTACGGTCAGCCCAGCTGGCTTTAATAACCGAGCCAAATACATAGCCGTTGCCTCACCTTCAGCGTTTGCGTTGGTACCGACAATCACTTCTTTTATTTCTTCATGTTCAGATAAACGTCTAATTAAGCTTGGTAAATTAATATCTTCTGGTCCAGTACCTGCACTTGGCGAAATCACACCATTTAGCACATGATACAAGCCATGATAGTCACGGGTATTTTCCATAGCCATCACATCACGAGAATTTTCAACAACAAAGACGGTTGATTGGTCGCGCGATTCATCACGACAAATAACACAAGGGTTAATGTCTTTTTCTGTAATATTACCACACACCGTACAAAAAGTGAGATCGTTTTTAGCTGAAAGTAAGGATTTAGAAAAATCAGTTACATCTGACTCACTCATACCCAGGGTGTAAAACGCCAATCGTGTCGCAGTTTTAACACCTACTCCAGGTAATTTGGCGTAACTATCAATTAATTTTGCAATAGGTTCTGGATACTGCATATATTCATAACGTTTAAACGTCAGAAACGTTCAACGTATTCCTTCCTAAATAGATTAGTCCACTATGTTCACAATGTCCTCACCAAACAATGATTGGGCTTGCTTCACAATTTCTGGTGTATCATTTGTGACTGCTATTGTATCATCTTGATCAACAGTTACCGTTTCAGCGTTAGCTTTTACAACTGGTATATCATTTAATTTGACGGTAATTTTCTCACCAGTACGTAAAAGCGACACATAAGCAGCGCGATCAGTTTTCCACTCGTCTTTAGAAATCAACACGAGAGAAAAGGGCAAGTTACGTTCAGATAATTGTTGCACTAGCTGGACTTGTAGTTCAGAATCCTGCAAGGCTTCGGCAAGTAAGGCAGGGTAATCAAATGCTAACACAATTGCCTCGTCACTGGCCGCTACTGGCTTTGCAATAGTCAAAAAAGCCTGCTTAGCTACATCAAACTGTTGCTTTAGTTCTGGCCAAAGTTGCGTAGCTTTAGTCAGTGTCTCACGTCTTGCTACGCTCAAAACGGCAAATACTGCTTCCTGTCCGGTACGTGCACTTAGTTTCTTGATCTCGGATTTCGCCTGTGAAATTGGTTCTGAATTGACATCTGCATTTTGCTTTTGAACCGCTGTTTGTTGCGGTTGCTGCATAGCACTGTGCGTATTGTTATTTGTGGTGGGTGTATTTGATATTAAAGGCGCCTCCTTTGGCGCTTGAATATCATCATCGATTATTGGTGTTGCAACAGATGGTTGTGATTTCGATAAGTTTTTAGGCGTTACTGGGGACTGTGATTGTTTTACGTCAGAAGATGACAGTATTTCTGAACCAGCTAAGCTAAGTTTAACGGTTAAGAGTTCGAGGTAGACATCACTCTGCATGGTCTGCAATAACGCTTTTTGAGTTTCATCAAGTTCAAGCATCATAATTTGGATGCGTTTTTGCCCTATTTTTTGATTTAACTTGTTTAGTTCCTCAACTGAAGCTGTTGTTTTAATCAAATTGGGTGCAATTGGTGCCAACATCACGTCGCGTAAAAGGCCTATCATATCAGCCACAAAACGCTGTGCATCTTTGCCGTCTAGTAATATAGTATGCAGTGTCTGCAATGCATTTCTGGTATCGCCATCACTAACCTGTCCCAAAAACATTAGTAAGGCTTCTGTTGTGGTTGCCCCCGTAACTTGCAAAGCATTATCAATCGTAACTTTATCACTACCGTACGCAATCACTTGATCCAAAATCGACAAGGCATCACGCATTCCACCTTCGGCCGCATTTGCAATAACACGTAACGCATCTTGATCATATACTACTGATTGTTTGCCAAGTATCGCTGCCATACGCGTTTGAATCGTGGCGTCATCAATCCGTTTGAAATCGAAACGCTGTGTTCTTGAGAGAATCGTAGCTGGAATTTTTTGTGGCTCTGTTGTTGCAAGAATAAATTTAACATTGGCGGGCGGTTCTTCAAGTGTCTTTAGCAGCGCATTAAATGCACCTGTTGACAACATATGTACCTCATCAATAATATAAATCTTGTATTGTGCTTCAATTGGCGCGTAATTTGCGCTATCACGAATATTACGGATTTCATCGACACCATTATTAGAAGCAGCGTCAATTTCAATGATATCCGGAATCTGTGTTTCGTCAGTATCTGGTGATATACCATTCACTTCACGAGCAAAAATCTTGGCTGCTGACGTTTTGCCGGTTCCTCTTGGGCCACTAAACAAATAAGCATGGCCTGTTTGGTGAGCTTCGATTGCATTTTTTAGTGTTTGTGTAATCACTTCTTGGCCTACCATATCGTCAAATGTACGTGGTCGATAAACACGATATAGTGCCTGATATGCCATGGTAATACCTCCATTATGAACTGCCAAAAGTCATCTGTTATTTGATCGCTTCACAACGACAATCATTATCACAGACTCAGATTTACAAAAAAAGACCGCTACGCGGCCGCCATCATATGTACACAAGCACAACCTCGAACAACCTTAGGGCTGCTACATTCCTGTCCTGACCCGGTTCGGGAGCCGACGCTTGCCTGCCTATCTATTATATCTAAAAAAAGAACTTTACGCAAACACTCTTGCCATTTTACGCGCAATTTTTTCCTGCCACTTAAAATAGGTCAGATATGCTTTGGGAATTGCGTATTCATCAACAGCCGCAAAGTCGTCCACTAGTGAGACAATCCAACTTTCGCGATATTTGGGCAGTGCAATTGTTGCGCCAAACATGTGCTTCACAATAATATCTTCTTCTTTAGGACTGATTGTGGTAATTTTACGCGCATTTTTTAAGGCGATGCGGGGATGAACATAGGCATGAGATCCTTCCGCAAATTTAGTGACACGCCAATCATAATAAAACATGTCATGCAATAAACCAGCTCTGGCAGTAGCAACTTCATCCGCACCAATTTTTTTTGCGATTAAGTATGAGTGATATGATACTGAAATTGAATGTTGTAAGCGATTTGAGAAGTGATGTTGTGGGTAGAGTGCCAATTTTTGGACTTCATCATGTGCCAATAAATCATCAACAATTTTTAAATACGCTGTATCATGTCGCCATGCATTAGGGTTTTGCATTCATTTACCTCTTTATTATCTACTAGAAACAATTATAATCTATTTTCAAAAAAAATGCTGACATTTAACTTTGCAAATTATTTACAAAAAGATTGTGATACTGTAATCAAGTGACTAATTTTGCTTTCTTTTGGCACGAATATCAGCAAAAAACTGTTGCAATATTTTGGTTGATTCTTCAGCACGAACACCAGCTTGGACAGCAACGCGATGATTAAGCCGTTCATCCTCCAAAAGCTGATAAAGTGATTGTGTTCCACCACCTTTTGCATCTTGCGCACCATAATAAACCGCTGGCACACGTGCATTGATTATTGCACCAGCACACATAATACAGGGCTCTAGCGTAACAAATAATGCAGTGCCTTCAAGACGCCATGATTTCAAAGCTTGGTTAGCACGTTCAATAGCAATCAGTTCCGCATGAGCAGTGGCTAATTGATCTCTTTCACGATGATTGTGTGCACGAGCAATAATTTGATTTTCAAATACAATTACCGCACCAATTGGCACTTCACCTTCACTACCTGCTAATTTTGCCTCATTCAAGGCTTCTTGCATGAAATAATCAATTTGTTGTTCACTAAATGTCGGAACTGTCGCCATAAGTGCTCTCCAAGATATAATATCCCTTATTTTTATGAATTACTGACGCATTACCAAACGCCAGCAACATATTTTTTTGCGCTGACGGTGCCCCTTGTTTCTTTTGTAAAACAGCAATTAATTTGCCACCCGGCTGTAAATATTTAATTGCCTCTTGCAGCATTGCTGTTACTACCTGCTTGCCTGCTCGAATCGGTGGGTTTACTAAAATGGCAGCATATTGCTGATTGATATTCTGATAAACATCAGATTGAAATATTTTGGTTAAATTTTCAACGCCATTTTTTTGCGCATTTTGTTTTGCAAGTGCCAGCGCGCGTTCATTAACATCAACCATGTCAACTTTTCGATTGTAAGCTTTGGCAATACTAATGCCAACCGGTCCATATCCCGTACCCAAGTCAAGTATTTTCCCAGTAGGGATAGTCGTCTTTGACAATGCATCTAGCATTGTACGAGTCCCAAAATCAACAGTAGATTTGGAAAAAACACCAGAATCGGTTGTAAAATGTAATTGATGTCCTAATAACTCAAAATCAAATTGTTGAAAGTGATGATCTGCGTTAGGATTAGCGGTAAAATACTGTTCGCCTGATGCTTTTTCTGTCATCCTGCATTTCCTCCATAAAATCGTTTCAATATGTACAAAAAAAGAAGTACCGAAGCACTTCTTTTAATATGATGAAGAAGATTACTTCAATGTTACTGAAGCGCCTGTTTCTTCCAAGGCTGCCTTCAATGCGTTGGCATCGTCTTCGTTCAAAGCTTCTTTAACGATTGAAGGTGCGTTATCAACTAAGTCTTTAGCTTCTTTCAAGCCCAAACCAGTTGCTTCACGAACTGCCTTGATAACCTTAACTTTAGCAGTACCTGCTGAAGTCAATTCAACATCAAAGTCTGACTTTGCAGCAGCTGCACCGTCACCTGCACCAGCAGCGGCTACTGGTGCTGCTGCTGAAACGTTAAATTCTTCTTCGATAGCTGAAACCAAGTCAGCCAAGTCCAAGATCGTTGCATCTTTCAATGATGCGATAATCGCGTCTTTATCAAAAGCCATGATCAAAATCCTCCGAGATTTATATTTGTTTTATAATGGTTGTTTTAAATTATTCAGCATCCGTTGCTGCTTCTTCAGGTGTTGCTTCAGTAGCGCCACCTTCCTCTTCTAATTTGTCAGACACAGCTTTAACAGCATATGCGAATGAACGAATTGAGAATTGGAATTCTGCCATCAACTGACCCAACAAACCTTCACGTGAAGGCAATGAAGCGTACTTGTTAATGTCATCAAGACTAGCAATGTTACCATCAACAACACCACCCTTGATTTGCAATGCTTCGTTTTCATCTGCAAACTTCTTCAAGATACGTGCTGGTGCAACAGCATCATCGTTAGAAAAGGCAACAGCTGAAGGACCGGCAAAAATGTCGTTCAATTCAGCGTAACCAGCTTTTTCAGCCGCACGAGTCAAGATCTTGTTCTTGATTACTTCAAGGACAACACCTTCTTCACGCAATTGGTGACGCAAGTCTGTAGATTGCGCAACTGTCAATCCACGGGCATCGACAACAACTGCTGAAGCGGCATCCTTAAATTGATCAGCAATTTCTTCAACTTTTTGTGCTTTAACTGCAATAGCTTTTTCACTCATGATTATGATTCTCCTTCCTTTAAATTTATTTTGCAAAAGAAATCCCGTGCGCTCAAAGACACACGGGAAAAGGTTTTAAACTTCCTCGGCAGGTTATTAAGATGCAAGCATCACCTGAGTCTTAGGCAAAATGGATTCAATTACTTAATAAATTCTACCAAACGAAGTTGATATTGTCAAATTACAATGAATTAACATCCAACGATACAGCTGGACCAAATGTTGACGAAATTGAAACGTGTTGTACATAAGTACCCTTAACAGCTGCAGGACGAGCCTTCAAAACTGTTTGAGAGATTGACTTAATGTTCTCAGCCAATTTGTCAGCATCAAATGATACACGACCAACTGGAACTGCGACGTTTCCGTCACGATCTGTACGGTATGTTACTTGTCCACCCTTGGCATCTGAAACAGCCTTAGTAACGTCCATTGTAACTGTGCCAGTTTTAGGGTTTGGCATCAATCCCTTAGGTCCCAAAGCACGACCAACACGACCAACTTGAGCCATCATATCTGGTGTTGCAATCGCAACATCAAAGTCTAACCAGCCACCTTGGATACGTTGTACCAAATCCGCAGCACCAACAACGTCAGCGCCTGCTGCTTCAGCTTCTTTAGCTTTGTCACCTTGTGCAAAGACAACAACTGTCTTATCTTTACCAGTTCCGTTTGGCAACACAACAGCACCACGCAATTGTTGGTCTGCTTGACGTGTGTCAACGTTCAACTTGAAAACAACTTCAACAGAAGCGTCGAACTTAGCAAAATCAATTTCTTTTACCAATGAAACAGCATCGTTCAAAGCATAAGCTTTTTCAGCTTCTACCTTTGCTACTGCTGCAACATAATTTTTACCATGCTTTTGAGCCATTATTCTGCGTCCTCCTTGATTGCTGTACCTTCAACAGTCAAGTCAACACCGTCAACAGTAACACCCATTGAACGTGCTGTACCTTCGATCATACGCATAGCGTTTGTGATGTCGTTGGCGTTCAAATCAGCCATCTTGTTTTCAGCAATGGCACGAATTTGATCAAGTGTTACGTTTCCTGCTTTCTTGGTGTTAGGTTCACCTGAACCCTTACCAACGATCTTACGCAATTGATCAGCTACAGGTGGTGTCTTTGTAACGAATTCGAATGAACGGTCATCAAAAACAGAAATCTCAACTGGAATAATTGATCCAGCTTGATCTGCAGTACGTGCGTTAAATTCCTTAGTGAATTGCGCAATGTTAATACCAGCTTGTCCCAATGCAGGACCAACTGGTGGTGCCGGCGTTGCTTTAGCGGCGGCAATTTGTAGTTTAACTACGTTTACAACTTTTTTAGCCACGATATTTTCCTCCTCGTGTTGTGGTGAAACACAGCTTTAGTGCTGCTCCCACGTATGCCGATGGCATACTAATATATGTTACCAAATATCAAAACGTTTTGCAAGACAATTTTAACGTTCATCCAAGACTGTATCAACATCAGCAAAATCAAGTTCAGTTGGTGTTTCACGTCCAAACACTTCAACTGTGGCTTCCAATGTTTGCTTTTCTTGATCGACAGAAGTGACAACACCTTCCATTCCTGAAAATGGTCCAGCGATAATTTTAACAGTTTGACCAACTGCAACGTCTAAATCAACCTTTTCACGCGTAACCATACCCATTCGTTTCATTAATAGGTCAACTTCTTCAGGCATAAGTGAATTTGGCTTTGAACCAGCACCGTGAGATCCCAAGAAACCAGTTACGCCAGGTGTGTTACGCACAACATACCAAGCTTCATCTGTCATGTTGTCGTCTTGCGGTGTTGCCATCTCGACTAAGACATATCCTGGAAAATCATTTTCAACGGTTTGCTTTGCTTCACCATCTTGAATCGTAGTCACTTCTTGTTCTGGCACTAACACACGAAAAATTTGTTGTGACATGCCCATTGTTTGTGTACGTGATTCCAAGTTTGCTTTGACTTTGTGCTCATAACCAGAATAAGTATGCACAACGAACCATGATTTTTCGATATCTTCTGACATTTTTTACCTCTTTCCAAAATAAAAAGAACCCCCAAAGAGCTCCTGTTGTTAAAGCAATTATAACAAAAAACAACTCACTTTGCTAGTAAGACATTGAAACCTTGTTGTAAAAGCCAATCAACGCCACCTAGAAAAAGTGCAAAAATAATTGATACTGTTATCACAGTAACCGTTTCTTTTGATGTCTGCTCACCTGTAAGCCAAGTGACCTTTTTCATTTCTGCTGCAACGTTTTTAAAGTAGTTAATCATTAGGAAATTCCTTATTTTGTTTGTTGATGCAATGTATGTTTGCCACAATGTTGGCAAAACTTATTGACAGAAAGACGCTCGGTGCGATCTTTCGATAATGTTACCGTGTAATTGCGTGAACCACAAACAGTACACGCCAACGATACTTTTTGACTAGCCATGCGTTAGCCTCCATATTCTCCTAGTATCATACCATTGTTAATTATTTTTTGCTACCCCATACAAAATTAGGTCCATCAGCTGCGCAATTCGTTCACGTTTAGTTTGTTTCGCACCCAGCGTATGAAAGTCGCCAAAAAGCGGGGCCAAACTTGTGATATAAAAAGAACTTGCAGTTCGTGCGTCAATGCTTGAACGTAAAGTAATTGTCGCAAAAAATTGGGCGATTGGTGCAACATAGTCTTGACCAAAAATCATCCCCAAAACGCGTTGATGTTTATCGGATAATGATGTAAAACTACTATGGATTAGTGTAAAAACGTCACGCGGATGACGTGTCAAAATAGCATCTGTCAAATCAATTAGTTGATCTATTGGTTCTGTATATGTCTTTGCCAAGATTTTTTTCATATCATGATTGACCTGATCACCAACCGTTTTAACCACTTCAACAAATAGCGTTTCTTTATCGCCAAAATGGTGATAAAGAGCAGGCTGACTAATATTTAGGACTTTTGCAATATCACGTGTAGTTGTTTGGTTATAACCTTTGGCCAAAAAAAGAGTTGTCGCTGCATTGATAATTTGTTGACGCCGGTTTTCACTAGCTGGTATAGACTCTGCCACTGTGTCACCCCCACTTTTCATTCTTCAATCTAGTTTACACCTGAAACCGACAAAAAAACATTTCCAAATTGTGGAAATGTTTTTAATTAGTGATTAAAACACCACAGTGTCAAGTTTAGCTAAACGAGCTTCCGTGTTGGAACGACCAGATAGGTAGGCAGCAATACGAGCATAGTGCATATAACGCTTAGCCGCTTCCGAATCACCACGTTTTTCTTCGATGTTTGCTAATTGTTCACTCAATTCAGGTACCCAGAACAAATCAACACGTTGACGCAAAGCATCCAATGCACCTGACAAAATACTTGCGGCTTCATCATAATCTTTTTCCGCTACCAAGAACTCGGCATAATATTTACGTCCTTGCAAAACACCATGAAACTCCAAATCAGTGGCAGTCAACAAATCTGGTTCTTGTTCGTAAGCCAAGGCAAACTTTTCACGCGCTGTTGCCATATCTCCTTGTAAATAATAGGATGATCCCATTTGATGATAAGCGTAAAATAAGAAGAAATTACTTAAAACCGGTGTTTTTTTATCGGTTGCACGCTCTGTATTATAGATAACTTGCGCATAATTTTGCTTATTATGAAATTCGTCAGCAGCTTTTAGAATATAGTAAGCTTGCAGCGTAGGAGGATTCTGACTCAATGCTTTTTCAAAATCCTTAAATTCATTCAAAGCATCTGTGTTCATGTTTAAAACAACTTGGCTCAATAATTCCTTAGCCTTATTGGTCAAAAAATCACCAGACACGAACTGTGACATATCCAAATTCAAGCGGTCTAGTATCGCCAACAACACATCTGCATTAGGTACACGATTTTGATTTTCGACCAATGAAATTGTTGCTTGAGTGGTAATACCTTCAGCCAACTCAACTTGTGATAAATGCATCTTTTTGCGAGCAGCGCGGATTGCTTTACCGTCAAAATTTTCGTTTTTACCGTTTCTTGCCATTAATTAAACTTCCCTATTTTTTCTTCACCAAGCGCTAAGAATGAATAGCTTAGTGATTCATTACGCTCAAATTCTTCAAAACCGTACTCAATTAACATATCAGCTAACTTTGCATTATTGATGTCTGAATAGTCCCATAAACGCTTAAATAAAGACATATTAGTGAAACCAGGTAGCGTGTTTGGTTCGCCTAAGTAAGGCACATCATTTTCATCCAACAAGAAATCCATTCGTGCTTCACCGCGAAGATTTAAGACCTTAAACGCATCCAAAGCCATTTGTTTTACTTCTTGTGTCACACTGTCAGGTAACTTAGCTGGGATTTCAAATTGAACCGCAGAATTGTCAACAAACTTATTGCTGTAATCGTACCAGCCGTCACCAACACCTTGTTCTGGAACCGTGTGTGCACCAATCTCAGACACCAATAAATCATCGTTTCCGATCACACCAACTTCCAACTCTCTTGGTCCTTTAACAGCCTGTTCAATCAACACCTTATAATCGTATTGGAATGAATCGGCCAATGCCGTCTTCAACTCTTCAGAACTTTTGACACGTGAAATACCCACAGACGAACCTTGATTAGCTGCCTTGACGAAGACAATATCTCCCAATTCAGCTACCACTTGTTCCCATGAAAGATTTTGTGCAGTTTTTGGATCAACTACCATATATTTCGTGTTGCGAATGCCATTAACTGTTAGCAACTCTTTCGTCAATACTTTATCAAAACTTACTGCATGGCCACGTAATGGTGCACCAACATAAGGCTTGTTAAGCATTCGAAAAAGGCCTTGCAAAGTCCCATCTTCACCCAAATTACCGTGAACGACTGGGAAGAAGATATCAAAATCACCAGCTGCACGTAGCGCAGAAATGCGTGCCAAGGGGTCAGTTGCATCAATTTTTGCCATAAACGCATCAACAATTGGCTGTTCATCTTCCAGCGCCAAAATACGTTCTGAACTAGCTGGATCTAAAAAGTAACCGTTTTGTGCAATAGCGAAAACCGTGATGTCATATTTATTTGTGGCCGTAATAGCATCATAAAAATTCTGAGCCGATCGTTTCGACACATCATGTTCTGATGAGTTGCCACCAAAAATAAGCGCTACGTGTTTTTTATTCATTTTTCTATCCCCGTTTTTTTTATTATATCAAATATAAGTAATATTATGCAAGCATTTACATATTTAAAGCCGTTAATATCACTAACTTAAGTAATTTTTTGTCTCGTTAACGTAATCAGTAATTGCTTTGGGCACATCGCTTGGACTAAGCATGATAATTTCGTGGAAAAACTGTGACCGATTGTAAAACTGTTGCCAACGTGCCTGTGTTTTTGGTGGTGTCTGAGTCACCAAATCTTTACGCCAGTTTTTAAGTGTTAATAACATATAGTCACTATAAAGCGAATGTTGCTTTGCCAGTTTTGACAATACTTCTACCAATCGGCCAGTTTCACCGAATGTCAATGGGTCCGACAATTCCCTAAAGCCAGCCAACATCGCACTCATCAAAAATAATTTATCGGCTCGCATGAGTTGTGGCATCAAAAATATTTCAGCGGCAGCATTACCAATGTGTGTAAAGGCATGCGCCCAACCATTTTGGCCAATGAAACCACGACCATCACGTTCTAAAGCAGCGTATAAGGCAATTTGATCAATCATATCGTCTAATTGTCCATCTGACAAAAATGGTTGTTTTACACGATTTGCGTATAGCAACAGTGACAAAATCATGACACTAAACGATCGTCGATAAATGCCATCATTATGTGGCTCCAATATATGACTAAATAATTGCTCGTCCGATGATAAGTACTCAGCTAACCAGCGAAGCTGTTCTGGCGCCAGTAAATCATTTTGCACCATGTCACTTAAAAAGAAGAAAGCACCTGTGTCCCTGTACTGAGGCAGTGGATTAGCCAATTGTGCAGTAATGACATGTAAGTCTGTATCGGTAATATGAAAATCAATATGCTGGGTATCTGGGTCTGCTTCAGCTATCAAATCAAGTTGATGTGTATATTCTTGTATTCTTTGTAAGGCATGCTCACCATCAACTGGCAATATGACTTCAGTCGCCTGTTTGGGTGGCATTTCGCGCAACGCTTCTGCCATCAAATTGCCTAACGACTGAAAGACATTCCCATCACGTACCTTTTGACGCAACGCCACAAATTCTTGTTTTAATTTTTCGAATTCTGTCATTAGATTGAAAACCCTGTTGATTCAGTAAAAGTTGTATTTTTCTTTTGATAACTAATAGAAAGCACCAGACCAACACCAATTAAATTACCGATTAGTGATGATCCACCTTGAGAAATGAAAGGCAACGGAATACCCGTTAATGGCAACAAGCCAATACTCATACCAATATTTTCAAAAACGTGGAATAATACCAGCATCACAACACCTGTTGCTATGTAGGCGTAAAAAGCACTTTGCGCACGGAAAGTAGCACGAACTAGTAAGTAAATAAGTCCAAAATACAAAGCAATCAAGAGCGCGCCACCGATGAAACCGAAGCTTTCACCAATGACTGAAAAAATCATATCAGACTCTCGCACAGGCACATAAACTTTTAAAGCGCCCCAACCATTACCTGTTAATTGTCCTGACCCAATCGCTTTTAAACTTTGATATGTTTGGTATCCATCACCTGAGGTATCGGTAGCCGGATGTAACCACGTATCAATACGCGCAAATTGATAACTCTGGAACCCCAAAGCCGACAAAATTGCCCGTCCTGCCGTTGAAATGACCAGCGTTAATAAAGTAGTTCCCAACACAACACCAGCAATGATAACAGGTGCCAAAATTCGCCATGTCACCCCAGAAACTAACGTTACGCCTCCAAATATTGCAATAAAGACAAGTAATGTTCCCAAATCATTTTGCAAGGCAATCAAAGCCGCTAGAGGCAAAAACACTAACGCCATTTTCCCTAATAAAATCCAATCGCTCTGAACCGCATGCGTTGGATAATCACGATTATGCTGTGCAACTACTCGTGCTAACATCAAAATAAATGCTGGCTTGACGACTTCGGAAGGTTGAAATGATATTGGTCCAAAAACAAACCATGACTTTGCTCCTGTCGCAAGAGCCATCGACCGATTATAAAAAATCAAGACAGCCACCAATAAGAACACACCTAATCCATAGGCAATAGGCGCTAAACGCCACAGTTGTGATTCATCAAATCGTAGCAAAAAAACAATAATCAAGCCACCAATAAACCAAAACCCACCCTGCACGATTACCGCACGTAGCGCAACTCCAGCTGTTGCACCTTGCATATGAGTAGCTGCTTCAAACAAGGCACTCAAGCCAATTATCATAAATAATAGCAATGCTAAAATAATGCCCCAGTCTAATTCTGATCCAGATGTTCGTTTTGAAATTTGTCGTCTTTGCTGCATGATATCTCCAAAATGCTAATCGCCTCTTGTTTAACATTATTTTTTGCTTAATGGCAAGAAGGACTATACAGTTATTGCACAATTAATATTTTCATCGATTTATGTACAAAAAACGCCGCGAAAAATCACGACGTGCTTTATTTATTGATGCAAATTAAAGCTTGCCAGAATCGCTTGTAAAGCCTCATCTTCATCTTTGGCTTGATTAATGACGGCTTGTTTACCAAAATACCCAGCAAATCCCCGCGTCGTTTTCTCAATGTATCCAATTTCTTTATTGTCCACTAATACTTGTGTCCGGCCGTCTGTTTCAACAAGATCGACTCCAAAGCTTTGGTTTTTTTTACTCATTATAAACCTCGATGTCCTGCCTTCATGTGTTCAAGAAGTGCACCCGCACCTTTGGCCACGTTGTCAAGTGGTGAATCCGATACAACAACTGGTACTTCAAGTGCATCAGATAGCAGTTGATCCATACCATGCAACAAAGCACCACCACCAGTCAACATAATGCCCCGATCAATAATATCAGCTGCTAATTCTGGTGGTAACTTAGCCAATACAGAATGAGCTGCCCGTACAATTTGTTGTAGCGTATCATGCAGTGATTCTTCAACTTCGTTTGAGTTAATTGTGATTGTCTTAGGCATACCTTCAAAGTTATCACGACCACGCACTTCCATGGTCAATGGCTCATCAACTTGTAAGGCAGATCCAATCTGGATTTTAATGGTCTCGGCTGTCCGTTCACCAACAATCAAGTTATGACGACGCTTCAAGAAATTGACAATGTCAAAGTTCATCTTGTCACCAGCCACTCGGATAGACTCAGAAACAACAATATCACCTAGTGACAGTACAGCAATATCAGATGTTCCACCACCCATGTCAATCACCATTGAGCCAATCGGTTTAAAAATATCTAGTCCAGCACCAACAGCCGCTACCTTTGGTTCATACTCCAAATAAACTTTTGCCCCGCCAGCCTTTTCAGCCGCTTGAATGATGGCTTTGCGCTCAATTTCAGTGATGTTAGTTGGCGCACAAATCATAATGTTTGGTTTTGACATGAACCCTTTAACATTTAGCTTGTCAACAAAGTAAGTCAGCATTGCTTCTGTGACGTCAAAATCAGAAATCACACCATCTTTCAAAGGGCGTACCGCACGAATATTACCAGGTGTACGACCCACCATGCGATAAGCCTCTGATCCGACAGCCAATACACGATCAGTTTTGTCATCAACTGCGACAACCGAAGGTTCATTTAAGACGATGCCTTTGCCTTCCACGTAAATCAGAACATTGGCTGTTCCTAAATCAATTCCGATATCTTTTGCCATTTTATTTCTCCAAGATTTTAGCTTTCGTACTGTATTTTTCGTCGTACATAATCCAGTAAATTATACCATAATACCACTTTTTTTGCGGTGGATTCTCTCGTTAATCGGTCATTTCAGAACTGCATCCGGAATTTGTAAGACCCATTGTGTGATTGAGATAAAGAAGCTTGAGAGTAGATAGCCACCAATAATTGCCAGCATGACCTTCAAAAAAGTTGCCTGAACCGGTGTATAAGGCATGAATTTAGCAAAATTAATTGGTCTAATTGCCCAGAAAAAGAAATATATGGTGATTAAAGTTAAACTCAACTCAAAAATCGGACTCATCTTGTTTCTCCTTAAAATGTTTACCTTGACTAAAACGCTGTTTTTCAATTCTGATGTATCTCACAACAAGTTTATATAAAATATAACCAATCACCCCACCAGTAGTATTTGTTACCAAATCATTCGCATCAAATAACCGATTAGAAAGATAGAAAAAAGTGCTGATACCTTGAATAGTTTCAATGATTAGTGACGTCAGAAAAATTTTAGGTAGAATTTTAAAAAAGCCACGCCATTTAGGTAAAACTAAGGGTGCCAACAATCCCAATGGTATAAATAATGAGATATTGGCTAACATTTGATACCAACTAAAAGCCACCCCTTCAGGGTGAAAGACCGAGAGTCGCCAAAACTCATATTGACCCAGACCCCCATATCCTTTAATGACATCAATATATGTGCCAAATGAAGGCCAACGATAAAAAGTCAACGTTAAGAAAGCAACTAAGACGGCGTAACTCGCCAATGCTAATCGTCCCAAGATATTTTGCCAAGTCAACGTCCCTGCAAGTTTAGATTTCACGAAAAAACGTATGAGTAAAATAGCACTTAAAAAAGCTACCACAAGACTTGCATTAACGTTTTGCGCTGTGTATTGTTGATTGTTTAAATAAACAGTGTGCATAACTTAATATTATACCAGTTGTGGTTCAACTTAACCTTATTTTCAAAATAAAAAGAACCGTTTCATCAACGATTCTTTCATTTATTATTCAGCATTTTCACGACGATAATTCATCAAATCATGGGAAATCTCTGCCGTAGCAGCGTAAGCTTTTTTGTAAGCGGCATGTACCTTTTGATACTTCACAACATTGTCTGCGATTGGTTCATAAGTAGCACCAAATGAAATAAAGCTTTTAGCAGCGTCTTGCACTGTGTCAAACCAACCAAGACCTGTTGCTGCAAGCATTGCAGCACCTAATCCAGGTCCTTGCTCGTTACGCAATGTTGTAACCTTTTTACCGAAAATATCAGCTTGAATTTGCAACCACAATGGTGATTTAGCGCCACCACCAATAGCGACCACCGTATCAAAATCAGCGCCTTCGCGATCATAAATATCAAAAATATCCCGGAATGAGAAAATAATACCTTCCAAAACTGAACGCACAAAATCATATTTTTGATGTGTGCCATCAACACCTAAAAATGCGCCACGAACATCACCATCAGGGTGCGGTGTCCGTTCGCCCACAAGATATGGTGTGAAAATCAAACCATTAGCGCCGACAGTTGATTGTTCAGCAGAAGCCACAAATTCACTAAAGTCTTCATCTTTTGCAAACGTATTTTTAAACCATGATAATGAGTAGCCCGCCGCCAAAGTAACACCCATGGAATAAAATTTATTTGGAATAGCATGATTAAAGAAGTGCAAATCGCCCTTATAGTCAACATTCGCATTGTCTTCATACTTCAACACAACACCTGATGTTCCAATTGACGACATCACCATATTTGGCTCTAAAATGCCAGCCCCCACAGCACCCGCAGCGTTATCAGCTGCGCCACCAAAGACTTTGGTGTGTGTATCTAGACCGGAGAAAGTCGCGTATGATTCAGTAATGTTGCCCGCATAACCAATCGATTCAATCACTTCTGGGAAGAATGAAGCTGGTAATTCAAAAACTTCTTGAATTGTTTTTGACCACGTCTTCTTTGCAACGTCAAAAGCCACTGTACCAGCAGCATCCGAGTACTCCATTTGAAGTTTACCAGTCATGCGATAACGCACATAGTCCTTAGGCAAAACAAAAGTTGTGGCTTGCTTAAATATCTCCGGTTCATTTTCTTTCACCCAGAGGATTTTTGGCAAGGTAAACCCTTCTAAGGCACGATTGCGTGTAATATCAATAAATTCTTGACCAAGCGTATCGTTGATTTCAGCCACTTGTGCTGTCGTACGCGTATCATTCCAAAGAATTGCTGGACGTAACACTTGATTATTGGCATCTAACAAAACCAAGCCGTGCATTTGTCCAGAAAAAGAAATACCATCGATTTCAGAAGGCTTAATGTCATCTTTTAAAATCAAATTGACAATGGCAACTGTTGTGCCATTGACCCAATCTTCCGGATTTTGTTCTGCATATCCGGGTTTTGGATATGAAAGTGGATAATCAAAACTTTGTTGCGCAACGATGTTACCCGTACGATCAACGGCTGAAACTTTAACCGCAGACGTGCCAAGATCAACACCTAAAACAACTGATGTCATAGTTAATACTCCATTCTTATTTTGTTTGTTGTGATAAAAAGAGCCGGAACGCAACGTCCCGACCCTCGTCCGTGCAAATCTTTTTTGGTGGAACACGGAAAATTTAAATTATGCACCCAATACTGAGAAAATGTAATTATTCAATGTTTGCTTAATTTGTTCTTGACGACCAGATTTCAAAGTTGCGTTGATATCAGCATCTGTCTTGTTTTCAGCATATTCAGCCAAATCCTTCAATGTCAACTTGCCGGCTTCAAAGTCTGCACCAATACCTTCGTCAAATGAAGCATAACGCTCTTTCAAAACATTTTCAATCACTTGGTCTTCAATCAACTTAGCTGCTACTTTCAAACCAGCAGCGTAGATGTCCATACCAGCAATGTGAGCATAGAACAAATCGTCCATTTCAAAGCTTTGGCGACGTGGCTTTGAATCAAAGTTCAAACCACCAGTTGGCAAGCCACCGTTCTTCAAGAATTCGTACATAACCAATGTTGCTTCATAGATGTCGTTAGGGAATTCATCAATATCCCAACCAATCAACTTATCACCCATATTAGCATCAAGTGATCCCAACAAACCAGCTTCACGTGCAAAACGTACTTCATGTTCGTATGTGTGACCAGCCAAATAAGTGTGGTTACCTTCTAAGTTCAACTTGAATGTGTCTTCCAAACCATAAGTCTTCAAGAAAGCAATTGTTGTTTGGGCATCAAAGTCGTATTGATGTTGTGTTGGTTCTTTTGGCTTTGGCTCAATCAAGAATTGGCCTGTGTAGCCAATTTCATTAGCATAATCTTTAGCCAGCTTGAAGAAGGCCGCAATATGATCTAATTCACGCTTTGTATCAGTGTTTAACAAGAAATCGTAACCTTCACGACCGCCCCAGAATACATAACTTTCTGAACCCAAACGCTTAGCAATGTCTAATGAATGCTTGATTTGTCCAGCAGCGTATGCAAATACTTCAGCAAATGGTGATGTTGCGCCACCAGCCAAGAAACGCTTGTTAGTGAACAATGATGCTGTGTTCCAAAGCAACTTCTTGCCAGTTTCTTGCATCTTTTGCTCAATCTTGTCAATTACTTTGTCAAGATTTGCGTTTGTTTCTGCCAAAGTGTTGCCTTCAGGAGCCAAATCACGATCGTGGAATGCAAAGTATTCAACGCCTGTTTTTTCCAAAAATTCAAACATGTAATCAACTTTAGCTAATGCCAAAGCCATTGAACCTTCTTCACCTTCTTTGTCCCAAGGACGTGTTGCTGTTCCTTCACCAAATGGATCAACCAAACGTTGGTCCATTGTATGCCAGTATGCAACTGAGAACTTGAGCCATTCGCTCATCTTCTTACCTGCTACAACTTCATCTGCATTGTAGTAGTGGAAGCCATCTCCAGCTTGCAAAGATTTGTTACCTACGAATTCTACTTTAGGAAAAGAGAATAATTCAGCCATGTCGTTTGTTCCTCCTAGATGATTAAACATCTGCCTTTTAATTGTTTTCGGGTTGGTTGGTTTACACAACCAACTTACATAAATCATTATATAACCTTTCCAAATTCCTTGCAGCCCTTTCTTATAAATCAAAAAAAAATTTGATTGAATCATCAGTTTATGATATTTTTTTCAAACATTTCCGTATTCATATTGACAGTTTATTAGAAAAAGATTAGTATTAAATTATTATTTATTGGAGGACGTTAAAAATTATGAAATATACAGTTGTAGGTGCGGGTGCAATGGGACTACGTTATGGTATTTTACTGCAAGAAAATGCCGGCGTTTCAGTTGACTATGTTGAGCCAACACAAGCAAGCTTGGATAAAATTCGCCAGCAAGATAACAAAGTTTGGAAATCTCGCGATCACAAAGACCGACATCAAATTAAAATCAACATCTTTTCACCTGAAGAATATGAAGGTGATCCAGATGTTTGGATTTTCTTCATGAAGCAAATGCAATTGCAAGATACACTTGATCGTCTTGCGCCAAAGTTTAAAGCAGGTCAAACAGCACTTGGTGCAATGAATGGTATGGGACATATCGAAAAACTGCAACACTATTTTGATGACGAACATATTATTGGTGGTACAGCGATGATTGCCACTGTCTTGAACGATTACGGCGACGTTGATTTCATGGGCGCTGAAAGTGCCGGCTCATCAGTTTATGCCAATTTGACAGAAAAGCCATCTGAAGTAATGGATCAGGTTCAAAAAGACTTCCAAGCAGCACATTTGAATCCTTCTTACACTGAAAATTTCATGGGTACTCTTTTGACAAAAGTTTTCTTTAATGCCGTGGAAAACTCAATTGCTACAATGTTCCAATCACGTATGGGTCAGTTAATGGCCTATGACGGCTTCTTAGAAGGTATTGCTCGACCATTGGTTAACGAGGCTTACGATGCTGCTGAAGCGGCTGGCATTCAACTCATTGAATCGCGTGATGACATGGTTAAACAAGTTGATTATGTCTCAAATGTTGCCAATCCCTTACATTTTCCATCTATGTATCAAGATTTTGTCAAAGGTCGCCCAACAGAAGTTGATTATATCAACGGTTGGATTGCGGATTTGGCTGACAAAAATGGTACACAAGCACCTAACCAGCATTTGGTTACCAATTTTGTTCATCTTGCCGAAGCAATGCGTAAATTCACGCCACCAGTTAATAAGTTATCACCAGATTATACTGGCGCATAATTTTTAAGTTTGTTTGAGAAAAGCCCGAGTAATGATTGCGGCTGTGCAAATCATTACTCGGGCTTTCATGATATTTGTTTGTATTTTAGGATTGATGGCTTTTACGATGACTGTTATTTAATGAAAACATATTAAAATCATCACTACCGGCACGATAAGCTATCACATGATTGGTCTTCAATGAACAACATCACGCTATAAAACCAGCAAGTGCTATGAATCCATCAGTATTAATTATTGATAGTATTGTAATTGGCATATGATTTCCTTTATACTAGAAGAATATAGAAAAAGATATTTTGGAGATTAGTTGCATGATTATTTCCGTTAAAAGCAAGCAAATACGGCGCGCAATTTTGTGTGTCATATTAGCAATTCTAATAACAATACTTGTCAAAATTAATTTTATTATACCCGTTATAGATGATGGTGTCCGATATTTTATGTCAACAACACAAACAGGATTAAACGATATCGTCATGTCAATTTTTTCATTTCTTGGTTCTCCTGTTGTTGATTTGATTTATATTTTTATCTTAGCTGGCATTTTACTAGTGGCTGGTCTTCGAATTCCAGCTATATGGTCCGTTCTTACAATTGTTATTGGTGAAATTTTAGCTTTCATCGTGTGCCAATTAGTAGAACGCAATCGACCAATTGGTCACCTACTTAGCGATACCGGTTATTCCTTTCCAAGTCTACACATATTTAGTATTTTTACAGCTATCTTCATTTTGTTATTACTCGTTATACCCAATATCACTTCTTCAAGGAGCCAGTTGATTGGTGGTTGGGCTATCATATTAGTAGGTCTCATGTCCTTGCTGTCACGTTTATACTTTAGCGCTAACTATTTAAGCGACACAATTGCCAGTATATTATTTGCCTACGCTTGGGTTATTTTAGCCGCCTCCCTTTATGCCACACTTGCCAAGCGTCTAACCAAGTTATCAATTTTCAAAAACGAAGAAATATAAAAAAAATCGCTAACGCGATTTTTTTTAGTTTATAGCCATTTCTTATAATCATCATCATCCAAGGCTTCAACTTCGCCAAGTAGATAACCATTGCCAACACCCGAGAAGAAATCATGATTAGCTGTTGAAGTTGAAAGACCGTTCATAACAACAGGATTCACATCATCTGCGCCATCAGGAAACATTGGTTCTTGCCCTAAGTTCATTAACGCTTTATTCGCGTTATAACGCAAGAAAGTCAAAACTTGATCTGTCCACCCAATTTCATCGTACAACTCATGTGTGTATTTTTCTTCATTTTCGTATAATTCATAAAGCAAATTATACATCCAAGTTTGTAATTCTGCTTGTTCTTCTTCCGATAATTGATTGAAACCAATCTGAAATTTGTACCCAATGTAAGTACCATGAACTGACTCATCTCGAATAATCAGTTTAATAATTTCAGCAACATTCAACATTTTATTATGGCCCAAAAAATATAATGGCGTATAAAAACCTGAATAGAATAAGAAAGTTTCTAGGAAGACAGAGGCAATTTTCTTTTGTAAAGCTGTGCCTGTTTGGTAAATATCGTTAATCCGGTGTGCTTTAAATTGTAAAAATTCGTCGGTATCAGCCCAATCAAAAATTTTCTCAATTTCAGCTTTTTCATTTAACGTTTCAAAAATAGAAGAATAAGATTTTGCATGAACAGATTCCATAAATTGAATATTATTCAACACCGCTTCTTCTTTCTGGTTAATAGCATCTAACTTAAGTTGCGCCATGCCATCTTGTGACTGAAGTGTATCTAGTGTTGTTAGTCCACCAAACACTAAATTCATTGTTTCGCGCTCTTGATCAGACATGTTGCCACGCCAGTGCTTCAAGTCGTTTGAAATCGGAATACGTGTATCTAACCAAAATTGTTGCGTCAACTTTTCCCACGTTGCCTTATCCAATTCATCCTCAATATTGTTCCAGTTGATTGCCGTATATGAGCCATTATTAATATGTGCCATTATTGTTCTCCAATATTACGTTTTATTTTATTATATATTACTTCAGCATCAAATGCACTGCCACGCAACTCATAAGAAGCAATCATTGGCACATTAAATTTTTTCGCATAACGAATACCCGTTAAATTGAACTGAACATTGAAATTACGATTACCTGATCCGACAATTCCCTTTAAATAACTTGCATTGTTACCAAAATCAATATATTCGCCCAACGCATTAGTAAAGACCTCAGTAACTTCTGGCCCTGTACCCGTTCCGCCTGTCAAATACGTTGGTACAAGGGCAACAAAAGGTTCTGTTTCATTAGCGTACTCTGTTTCCTCACCAATTAATCGAGCATCCAAAGTATCCCCTTGTTCCATAGCAACTTTTTTAAGCTTTTCAACAAATGATTTCGTATTACCCTCTGTTGAAGCATATAATAAATTAATGTGTGTCATTCAACTCAACTCTCATCCAGAATCTTTTACCGTGATTACTTGCGCAACATTTTTTAATCGTTAAATCGAGCAACTTTCACACTCACTCACACCAGACTCTTGGTTATCATCAGTAAATGTTCGAACGTAATAAATTGACTTTAAGCCTTTATTAAATGCGTAGTGGCGTAAAATGGTTAAATCACGCGTTGTCATTTTATCTGTGCGTCCCTTTTTCCATTCATACAGGTCATCTGACAAAGTCGATCTCATGAAGAATGTTAATGCCATACCTTGGTCAATATGCTCTTGGGCAGCAGCGTAGACGTCAACTACTTTCCTCATATCAGTATCATAGGCAGAGATGTAATAAGGCATTGTTTCATTACTCAATCCTGGTGCAGGGTAATAGACTTTACCAATCATGCCCTCTTGTCGCTCTTCAATACGATTAACGATTGGTAACAAAGAAGCGGTCGTGTCATTAACATAAGAAATAGAACCAGTTGGCGCAATGGCATGACGATAAGCATGGTACATGCCATACTTCATCACATTATCTCGTAATTCAGCCCAATCCTGTTTCGTTGGCAAGTGATGATCTGAAAATGCTTCTTGAACCTTCGCAGTTTTTGGTGCCCAATCTTTTTCTAAATAAGTATTGAAGTATTCGCCGGTAGCATAGGTTGATTGGTCAAATTCAAAGAATTGTTCATGACGTTCCTTGGCAATTTTCATAGATGACTTGATTGAGTAATAATTAAGCGCCATAAAGAACGTTGATGTAAAGTCCAATGCTTCCTCATCACCATAATACATTTTATTTTGGGCAAAATAAGCTGCCAACCCCATTGCACCCAATCCAATTGCATGCTTTTCACGATTACCTAAAGCAACAGAAGGCACGACATCTAGATTTGATGAGTCAGAGACAAAAGTCAATGCACGCACCATTGTATCCACCGATTCCTCAAAATTATCAGTTTGCATCATATTAACAATGTTGATTGATCCCAAGTTACAACTGATGTCTGATCCAAGCTTTGTATATTGCTGCTCATTGTTCAATTCTGATGGTGTCTGAACCTGCAAAATTTCTGAACACAAATTTGAAGATACAATTTTACCTTTAATTGGGTTAGTCTTATTTGCAGTATCAAGATTAATAATATAAGGATAGCCTGATTCTTGCTGCAACTTAGAAATTTCTTCTTCAAGCATGCGGGGGTCAATGCGGTATTTACGAATGGCTTCATTAGCGACCATATTATCGTATTCACCCGTAATATCAACATAGTTGAATGGCTCACCATAAACTTTTTCAATGTCTTCGGGACTAAAAAGATACATTGGTTGATTTTCTTTAACTAATTCATAAAACTTGTCTGGAACAGTTAATCCAAGTGACAAGGTTTTAACACGGATTTTTTCATCCGCATTTTCTTTTTTAGTTGACAAAAATGACAAAATATCGGGATGGAAAACTGATAAATAGACAACACCAGCACCCTGACGTGCACCAACTTGTGATGAAAAAGTAAAGGAATCTTCAAGTAGCTTCATGATTGGTACGACACCGCCCGCAGCATTTGCAATGCCCATTACTGGCGCACCAGCTTCACGAACGTTAGAAACATTAATGCCGACGCCACCACCCATTTTTGATAATTGTAATGCAGAATTAATTGTTCGGCCAATCGAGTTCATGTCATCTGACGTTTGTATCACAAAACATGACACCAATTCGCCACGACGCGCGCGTCCTGCATTTAAAAAGGAAGGGGTTGCTGGCTGATAGCGTTGGTGAATCATTTCATCAGCCAATCGCAATGCCAACGCTTCATTTCCGTCTGCGTAGTACAGCGCATTCATTGCAACACGATCAACATATGTTTCAACGTAATGCTCACCATCATTAGTTTTTAGGGCATATTGATTATAGAATTTAAAGGCAGCCATAAATGACTTGAAGTTAAAATGAACACTGTCAAGGTAAGCGTATAGTTCTTCAATGAATGGCATTCGATACTTTTCAATAAAACTGCGCTCCAAAAAATCATTGTCAAAAAGCCATTCAAATCTTTGTGCTAATGAATCAAATTTCAGCACATTTGGCCATACATTCTCGGTTAAAAATGCATCAAGTGCTTCTTGATCCTTTTCAATTTGAATTTGATTGTTTTTTGGAATGTTGATTTGGTTGTTTAAATCAAAGTAAGTAACTTTATCAATATCTAATGTTTTCAATGCCATAACGCTATCCCCTTTTTTGTTTCATCTTTGTACTGCTCATCCCACAAAATAATCTAATAAAAAAACATCATTACGACTACGTCGCAAGATGCTCGAAATACGGCTTGAATTAAGCGGATATTTTTTTGAGCACGTCTGGACGGAAGCCAGAAAATGATGGCATACCCTCAATAGCAACGACCGGTGTCTGACGATAGCCATTAGCCTTCAATTCATCAACATATTGTGTTTCTTCTTCAATATTGACTTCTTTAAAGGCAATACCTTGCGCTTCCAAAAACTTTTTCGTCATCTTGCATTGCACACAATTATATTTTGTGTATATTGTTACTTTTTCCATGACGTGTACCTCTCATTTAATCTATTATTTTTGTTTAGTTTTAGCTAGAACTGTTGATTAATAGTTTACCGGAATTCCATAATTACACAAGGACCAAAACTGTCTTCACAAACATTTGTTCGATAAAATCAAGTCATAGGTGAATTCACAAACCACATAAATCATAAAATTTCACAAGCACCTACCACGAACATTTAAAGTGTTGATATATCAAGGTTTATATTAATTAAGACACTGTGAACTAATTTAATAAAAGCGGTAGACACTCGATGTATTAAGGTGTTTTGTTTGTGAAATTTAAATTTTAAAGAAATCATTAAGGTAATTTTTGTTCGCCTTTATACCTCTCAATATCAACTTAAAACTTAATCATTCGTTAAATTTTAAGAAGCGATAAAAGTCACCGTATGATGACTTTTTTTGGTATAATAACTCTTAGTATATAAGAAAAGAGGTTTACGAATTTGGATTCTGGTCCGTCTTTGATCATCAACTTTTTTGTTATTTTGGTGGTCTTGTTGTTAGCTATTCTGTTTACTTTAACAGAATATTCATTAGTTAAGGTGCGCCTTAGTGCGCTAAGAGTGTTGCAAGAGGACCGCGATAAGCCTTCACGCAACATCAGTAACGCCATTCACATGGTGACACACCTGACTGAATATCTCTCGACAGCGCAAGTCGGGATCACATTAACAAGTTTGATTTTAGGTTGGATTGGTGAAGAAACCGTCGCCGACATCATTCTCAACTCTGGTATTATTCCTGCCGAATATGCCCACGCAGTTGCTTCAGTTGCAGCCATGATTATCTTCACAATCGTGCACGCTGTATTTACAGATCTTGTTCCTAAAAATATTGCGATTGAATCGCCTGTAAAAGTCCTACTATTCATTGTTCGACCTGTTCGTTTCTTTCATGTCACTTTATTTCCCTTAATATGGACGTTGGATCACTTGTCAAACGGCATTACACATTTATTGGGATTTAGAACTGATGGCGAAGAGGATATATATTCTCAAACTGAAATTTTATCATTGTCTAAAAATGCTGCGGCAGCCGGCGAATTAGATGAAGAAGATTTAACTTTCATGCAACGTGCTTTTGAAATGAATGATAAAGTAGCTGTTGATATCATGATTGATCGGACATCAATGACCGTTATTGATGTTAAAGCTTCTATTGCAGAAGGTGTTAATTTATATTTACAAGAACGTTATTCACGTTTTCCAGTTGTTGCAGACAATGACAAGGATAAAGTATTAGGTTATGTCTTTAACTACGATCTTGTCCGTCAAGCACGTATTAAATCATCTGACCCTGTCTCAAAAATTATGCGTGACATCCCCGCCGTTCCTGAAAATATGGACTTGCACGATGTCATGGATGAAATGATCATCAAGCGTTCACCTATCGCCATTGTTGTTGATGAATATGGTGGTACTTCTGGTTTAATTACTGATAAGGATATTTACGAAGAACTGTTTGGTACAGTTCGTGACGAAATAGATGATGTATCAGACGATTACATTGAAAAACTTGGTGATCATCGTTTCAAAGTTTCTGGTAAGATGACTCTGTATGACTTTGAACGCTACTTTGATAAAAATATCAAAGAACTAGAAAATGATGATGCAGTGACATTGACCGGTTATGTATTGAACCACGATCCTGAGTTCCGGGCAGGTGATACTATGGCTGTTGCCAATTTCCAGTTAACAGCACTTGATTACGATAATGCTTATATATCTGAATTCATTGTGAAAGAGCTCCCTACACCAAAAGAAGATGTTAATAGTAATGGCATTTTCGATGATGAAGAACTTGAGTCTGAGTCACAATCTGAAAGTGAATTATCTAATCATTGATTAGTCAAAAACGAGTAAAACATACTCGTTTTTTTGATTGGTTACTAATCTTTACTTTATCACTAATTTAATTGTTCGTGATTATGGTAAAATGGAATTATTATATTGAGGAGGAACAGTATGTCAGTCCATATCTACATGGTGCGCCATGGAGAAACTTATTTCAACTTTTTGCATCGTTTTCAAGGGTGGTCTGATGCCCCTCTAACTGAAAAGGGCATTCAAGATGGTTATCATGCCGGCACTCGATTAGCAAATGTGCATTTTGATGGTGCCTACTCATCAGATTTAACGCGTGCTATCCATACCGCGCGTTACATTCTAACTAACAATGCGGCGTCTAATTTTTCAGATCCGACGCAACTTCCTGATTTCCGAGAAGAAAATTTTGGTGCCTTTGAAGGTATTAGCGGTGAAATTGTACTCACAACGTTAGGTGCCTATAAGAATGACCAGTTTAATAATTTTTCGGATGTTATCACACGTTACAGCATGGCTGATGCAATGAACGTCATGGCTGAAGCAGATCCTTTCAATTTAGCTGAAAATCACGAAGCGTTCCTAAAACGGATTAAACATGGTTTCAATGACCTACTAAATCAGCACCATGATGGTGATAATATTCTGCTCGTCTCGCATGGCACAACTATTCGTGCTATTGCCGAATATTTCGGTAGACGTGACTTGTCAGCCATCAGTGTTGCGAACGGCGCAGTCATGCAGCTCGACTTATCAGCTGATGATCAAGCTGATATTATTAACTTCAATGATGCTACAACTGTTTTTTAATCACACAAGTCAACAAAAAGACGATACCTCAGCAATGCCGTGTATCGTCTTTTTTATACGTTTAATTCTTGTTTCAAATTTTCGCGTTGTTTGACGCGATAGTACGTAACAAGTAAAATTGTCAGTGCCAAAAGCCAAATAATCAAAATCATGACATTTTGCTCAATATCATTACCGCCAAAAACAAGTGAATTGACTGCATTTTTCAAAGCTGACAATGGCCAAAATGGTCTTATAAATGCAAAGATTGAATCCTGTAAAATAATTGGATCATTAGGCACAACAAAGACAGTTTGGATAGCTAATAGTACAGTTGACAGCCACCAACCAGCCTGTCCTAGCCATTGCTTCAAATACCAAACCAAACTCATCATGCCCCATTGACTCAATAACGCGATACCAGTCATATACCAAAAATTACCGATGTTCACATGCCAGAGCAAAGCGCTTCCTACCATCAAAAAACTACCCAAAATGCTTAGCAAACCACCAATTTGAAAGTTTTCCCACCATTGTTCTAATGCTAAAGCATCGGTTTTAGTCGGCTTAACTGGCAATAATAATCCAAACAGCACAGACATCACTGAAACACCAACGACTAATAATGAAGCCATTAAGACTTGCCCTTGCGTTTTGATTGGCTTGATATCAGTCATTTTTAACATCAGCATCTGTGTCAGTGCCGTATTCTTATCTGGCTGATTACTCAATAGTGATTTTAGTTGACTTGAAATTTGTTGCTGTCCACTATTGATATCTTTTGCACTTGATTGAATAACACCCGACTGGTCACTCAATGCTTTCGTACTACTTAAATTGGTGGCAAGACTACCTATGCCACCAGCAATTGTTGTTTGCATTTTGTACGAGATATTGTTAATTTCGACCGCTAAAGACTGAATTTTTGTTTTATCATCCGCATTAACAGCATCATTAAGCTGCGCTGAATATGTAGACAAATCAGTGATTAGATCAGATGCATCCGACTGCAAATCATTTGCAGCATTAACATCGATAGCATTCCCTACCGCTTGTAAATTGGTTTGTAAGTCTTTTGTTTGCTTTGCTAAATTTTGACTTTGTGAACTCAACTTTGATAGCGTTGAATCACTTGTATTACCCAAAGACAACTTATTATTTGCTAGTGCAACCACTGCATTGATTTGGTTTTCAATGTATTGCGTACCATATTGGCTATTTCCTGTTGCAACACTAACATTGACAGTACCCGATTTGCCACTCTTTTTATAATTTGCTAATTGCGTCGTTAATGCAGCCGGAATCTCCACTATCGCGCTAATACGCCCTTGCTTTAGCGCCTGCTTTGCTACCCGAGTTGACTGATAAGTACTGGTTTTGAAATGCTTACTTTCCTTTAATTGTTGCTGAAACGTGTCGCCAAATCGTTGGTTTTTACCATTCAAAGACGCTGCCTTATCTTGGTTTATCACCGCTACGACTAGTCGGTCAGTTTTCTGATTACTGTGACTAGTTGCCCCCAAATAGCCTCCGATTAGTAAGACCGGTAAAATCACTGCTAGTAGCCACTTTCCCAATATACGTTTATTCCCAAACACCGTTTGCCAACCCAACATAAAAAACCTCTTCATCTTAAACTCTGCTACTAATAGCATACGAGATTGAAGTGGCCTTGTGGATAACTTTATAAAGTTTTATCATTTTTAAAGAAATTATGGCAAAGTATTCCCTGCTGCTGTATAGACATCATACCATTCCTGATTAGTCAACTGAAAATCAAGCTTGGTCATATCAATAATACGGCTTGGCGTCATTGATCCAATAATAACTTGCATGTTAGCCGGATGATGCAAAATCCAGGCAACGGCAATTGCACTTTTTGATACGTCATATTTGCTAGCCAACTTTTGTAACGTTTGATTAAGTTCTGGAAACTTTTCATTATCAATGAAAACACCTTCAAAAAATCCAAATTGGAATGGTGACCAAACTTGAATTGTCAGATTGTGTAACCTTGCGTAAGATAGAATACCACCATCATGATCAACACTGGCTGCGTCATTCATATTCACATGCAGTTCGGAATCAATCATATTAGTGTGCATAATACCAAATTGCAGCTGGTTAATTTGCAGCTTTTCATCTCCTAAAGCATTTTGAATCAGCGCAATTTGATATGGGTTCATGTTAGAAACACCAAAATGGTGCACTTTCCCAGTGGTTTTCAAGTCTGTGAAAGCACGTGCTAACTCATTAACGTCAACTAATGTATCTGGTCGATGCAGCAAAAACGTATCAAGATAATCAGTTTGTAAACGCTCTAGTTCAATATCAACACTAGCAATCAGATGATCATAACTAAAATCAAATCGTGGCCCTCTTTCACCATCCCCGTTCACTTGACCGTTAGGTAAAATAATACCAGCTTTTGACTGTATGAAGATATCGTCACGCTTGACACCTATATCTTTCAATGCCTGACCAAAAACGATGGATGATCGACCACTGCCATAAATATCTGCTGTATCAAAAAAATTAATGCCGGAAACCAATGCCGTTTCAACAATTTTTTTTGCCTCATCTGATGTTTTGTCGGCAATTCTCATGACACCCAAGGCAACTGCACTTGCCGTCAAATTTGTATTACCAATTTGAATTGTTTTCATGTGATAAACCTTTCATATCAACAATTAATTAAAACCAGCTAGTATAGAAAGCGATGTAGCACAACTCCCTAGGAATGTACCACATGTTATCACTTTCAATGATAGCTGGTTATTTTTGTTCTTATTCAGCTGTTTCAAGCAAACCATATTTACCATCTGTTCGCTTGTAGATGACTGAATCTGTGTTAGACTCAGCATCCTTAAAGATAAAGAAATCATGTTCTAGCAAATCCATTTGCAACGCTGCCTCTTCAGGTGACATTGGCTTCAAATCGACCTGCTTTGTACGTACAATTTGTAATGCCGAATCGTCAACGTCAGTCTCAGGAATTTCATCATGTGAATCAATACCCTTAAAGCCTGTTTCACGTGACTTACGGTTAATTTTTGTCTTATACTTACGAATTTGGCGTTCAATTTTTTCGGATACATTGTCTACTGCCGCATACATGTCAGCATTTGTATCTTCAGCTCGCAACACTACGTATGGTAATACGATTGTGACTTCTACTTTACCAGAGTTATCCGAACGATATGTGCGTAAATTGACATTTGCTTTTGCACTTTCTTCGATATAACGATTCAACTTCGTTAAACGCTTCTCAACATAGTCACGGATTGCGTCTGTTACTTCGATGTTTTCACCACGTACATTATAATCTAACATAATAAATTCCTCCATACACGCTTTATTATGATAATAATCTAAGTATCATCAAATTCAGCGTGGTTTTTATCTTGTTGCTAACTACATTATATCACAACTGTAAGCGTTTTCTGTAAAATTCACCATTTTTTCATTTTTAACGGGCCAATGAGATACTTTTGACAGTTTTCGCGCCCGCCTGATAAAGCAAATTAGCCGCATGGTACATTGTATTACCGGTTGTGTAGACATCATCCACTAATAAAATACGCTGACCTACAATTAATTGGCTTGAAACATTGAGGGCGAAAGGCTGTTGACGGTTCATACGCTCACGTCGCCCAAATTGTGATTGGTGATCTTTTTTGCTTGCAGCAATGGACAATATGTCGGATAAAGTTTGCCCATCTAGCATGCCAACAACTTGATTAAACCCACGTGTTTGCATAGTATAGTGACTGACTGGAATTGGGACAACAATATCCTTATCAATATTATCAATCAACTGGATTAAGTCGTGATTAAACACTCCTTTTAATAAATAATCACCGTTAAATTTATATTGCTGCATATAATGTTTCATGACATCATTATACTGATAAAGGGCACGATGTCTCAATAACGGGTAGCCTTTATTTTGCCAGCGAATGCAATCAAAACACATTTCCTGTGTGGTTTGTAACCTGCCACAGTTTGGACAACACTTGCCATTAATACGCACCAATTGGTTACAACAATCATCACACAACTTAGCCGAATCGTCGGGCATTATACCTAACAACGCTAAAAATGATTGATTGCTTGGTAAAGGCAATTCACAAAGTTGACATAACCGTCTACATGGATTCACGCAATTTCTCCCCAAGTCGATTGAGCCGTATAATTTGACGTTGAGCTGCTTTGACTTTTAATGTTACATGTTCAACGTAAGCCAACACAAGACCAGTTGGACAATCAGATTTTCTACCAACTCGACCAGCAATTTGAACTAAAGCATTCTCAGTAAACATTTCATCGTCAGCGCCTAAAATAATGACATTGATGCCAGGAAAAGTCACACCACGTTCAAGTATTGTTGTTGTTACAAGATATTGCACCTCTTCATTACGCATACTTTTAACTTTTTCTTGTCGACGTTTATCATTGGCATGAACAAAATCACCACGCATTTTAGGAAACCACCGATTAATCGTGTCGTGAACTGGTTTTAAATCTGCAACTTTGGGCACAAAGATCAAAAATCGTTTATTTGATTCTACTAAGTGACTAAGCTGTTTTTGAAACTTTTTAGGTAGTTTTTTGCGCCACTTATTGAGGCGTGCCAATTGAATTTCTGGTAACAAATGTTGATGAAATCGCAGTGGCAAATACGACACTGGTAATCCTTTGTTAATCCGTTTTCTAAGTTGTCGTGTTGGTGTTGCGGTCAGATAAACCATCGTATGGCAAACTTTAACCGCATTGTTGACAGCATGCGTGAGCATGTCATTACCAGCAAATGGAAAACTATCAACTTCATCAATAATTAGGACATCAAAGGCTTCTCTAAATTTCAGGAGCTGGTGTGTTGTTGCCAACACAAGCTGAGTATACCGATAACAATCGGTCTGTTCCCCATATAACGTCACCATGTCCGTCTGTGCGAATGCAGCATGTAATCGTGGCGACAATTCAACAATGACATCAACACGTGGTGCAACAATGCCGACGCGTAATTTTTGCTGTAATGCACGATAAATGAGTGGAAACAACATTTCCGTTTTGCCTGCGCCTGTCACAGCCCAAACTAAATGCTCTCGATGTAGTGCTAAAGTGATCAATAAGTCTTCACTAACTTTTTGCTGTTGATGGGTTAAAGTACCTGTCCAACTTAGTGTCACTTTCCCGCTAAAATGATTAGGTTCAGGCAAAGAGACCAAGTTATCTAATGAACTAACACGGCCAAGCGTCAGACAGGCACGGCAATAAAACGCGTCATTGGGTAATGGCGCTACTATTTTTTGATTACAACGTTGGCAAATACCATCCTGAAATGCAGACCTTGATTCGCCTAAATTATTATCTATTTTAGGACAGACTAACTGTCTTCCGTAGAGATTTTCTATTTTCATACTGTATAATACGATGTATGGCACATTACTTCACAATTTCTCCAAAAACATATACTTGGGAACAAGTCATCAAAAAATCCCGTTTTATTTTGAATGTAGCGCGAGTTACTTCTGAAGAAGAAGCACGCCTGTTTATTGCAAAAATAAACAAACAACATTACAAAGCCAGTCACAATGTTTTTGCCTACATGCTTGGTGATCAAGATCAAATACAACGTTTTAGTGATAATGGCGAACCTAATGGTACGGCTGGCGTTCCAATGCTAGAAGTCCTCCAAAAAAATCAAATTCACGACGTTGTTGCCGTTGTGACACGTTATTTTGGTGGTGTCAAACTAGGTGCTGGGGGCTTAATTCGTGCTTATGCTAGCACAACAGCAGACGGGTTAAAAGCAGCTGGATTTGTCGAACGACTATCGTTGCATCAAGTGACCATTACGATTGCCTATAAGCACGTTGACAGTCTCACTTACTGGTTAACACAAAATGACTATCACATTATGACCACAAATTACGATGAAAACGTTCATTTAATCGTCCCTGTGTCTGAAGTAGGACTGCCTAGCTTTCAAAATACACTGACGAATCAATTTGCTGGTAATATTGGGTTTGATATTGGTGACATAACTTTCTTTGAAATTCCAGTGAAATAGGCTATAATTAAATAGTTATGATCCGCTAGTGTAATGGATCGCACGCAAGATTCCGGTTCTTGAAATCCGGGTTCGACTCCCGGGTGGATCATTATAAACGCTATGATGTAATTTTGTAGCAAAAAAACTGATGCTGTTGATACAGTACCAGTTTTTTTCTACCAGAAGTCAAGTGTTTCAAGGCATTTAGCTTCTTTTTATGATGCTGCAATTGGTCATCAAGCACTACTAAAATAAACCGATGTCTTCACATTGGTTTTGCAAAATGTTAGGCTTA
>NZ_MOWQ01000015.1:0-36949 GCF_002095565.1 Leuconostoc sp. BM2
TAGCGCCAAAGAATTAGATCAAATTAATCATTGGATCAATGCGAGACCAATGAAAACACTCAACTGGCAATCACCACGAAAGGTTTTTCAGCAGTTTGCAGTGTTCGGTTAATTCTTGCAATCTACCTAATGTAAATAATTGACAGCTCGTAAGTTTGATACTTGCGGGCTTTTTTTGAATATAGCAGTGCTGATTAAATAATTTTCCTCATTTTTTGTCTTTAAAATGAGATTAAATGATGTTTGTTTTCCATGTATAATAATATTTGTGTGCCGAATTTGAAGAGGATAGCTTTGTGTCAGTTGACATGTGATAAAATATTACAGTATATTGTCATTATATTTAGTGTTATGAATAGGAGAAATTATGAAGAAAACAGCTATCATTACTTTTATTGTTGCTGTCGTTTTAATTACTATTACTTTGCTTGGGAACGCCACTAATCATAAAAAAGTGGTTGATTCGACGTCACAGTCCTCTAAAAGCAAAATATCAGCGACTAAAAAACAATCTACAACATCCAAGTCTCAATCTAGTTCGTTAATATCATCATCTTCTGCTGCAATTGATCAATCTGTAAATGACGACAATTCTTCTTCCTCAACGTCAAGCTCGGTAGCAAATGATCCAAACACAGCAAGTTATAATCCTAACAAAACAGCTCAAGGTAAAGAAGTTACTGCTGAAATGATTACTAAAGTTCGTCAAGAACTGATTCATGCTGGATTGCCTGCCGACAAATGGGCACCAAGTGACATCAAAAAAATTATCACAGAATCATCGCAACAAAATATGTCAGTCATTGATTATGCCAAAGCTAATTATCACCAATAATATGTACGGAACAGATCAAAGTTTAAGGAGCAAATATCTATGAGAAAATCACCTATCATCGTTGGTATTATTGTGGCGATTGCAACAGCATTATCATTCAAGTCAAATTTAGCTTATGCTGCTGATGGCATTCCAGCTATCACTGCTGGGACGTCAGGACTACCAAGAATGGACGTTGTGGACGTTTCATCTAACAACGGTAATATTTCTGTCGCTTCGTTTAAAAAAATGCATCAATATGGTGTCAACGCTGTGATTGTCAAGTTGACGGAAGCAACATCTTATCGCAATCCGTATGCTGCAACTCAAATTGCTAATGCAAAAGCAGCCGGTCTGAGGATTGGTGCTTACCATTATTCTTGGTATACGTCACAATCAAGTGCGCAATCTGAAGCAAAGTATTTTACTAATTATGCTAAATCTTTGAAATTGTCATCTGATACCTTAATGGTTGATGATTTGGAAGACACCTACACGATGACGAACAACGTGACTAGCAATGCTAAGGCATTCAATACACAATTAAAAGCAGCTGGATTTTCTAACACGTCGCTATATACAGGACTGTACTATAAAAACACAACCGGACTGAATTTTTCGTACATAGGAAACGGTAGAGCATGGATAGCACAATATCCTTTCACGCCAAGTAGTAATTCATTGTGGAACACGACATATGGCATGTGGCAGTGGAACAGCAATACAAGTTTTCCAGGTGTCAGCGGTACGTTCGATGTTTCGATTGATTATACGAATTTGATCAAACAATCAGCTAAGTATAAGGTTGGAGATGTTGTTAGAATTGCAAGTAATGCTTGGTCAGAGACCAATGGTTATACATTAGTAAATCGCCAAAACTGGATTGGAACAGTTGTTTCGGCTAAACCAAATATATATGGCAATTCAGCATGGGAGTATGATATTCAGTATCCAAATGGGGCACACAGTGTACACGTCGCTGAGCAAGATGTGACCACGATTCCAGCCGCAAAATATACGGTGGGGCAAACAGTTAGAATTGCAAGTAATGCTTGGTCAGAAACTAATGGCTATACATTAGTAAATCGCCAAAACTGGATTGGAACAGTGATATCAGCAAAACCAAAAGCTCATGCAAATTCAGCGTGGGAGTATGACATTCAGTATTCAAACGGTGTGCACAGTGTACACGTCGCTGAGCAAGATGTGACCACGATTCCAGCCGCAAAATATACAGTAGGTCAAACAGTTAAAATTGCAAGTAATGCTTGGTCAGAGACTAATGGCTATACACTGGTTAATCGCCAAAATTGGGTCGGTACGGTAATATCAGCGAAACCAAAAGCACATGCAAATTCAGCGTGGGAGTATGACATTCAGTATTCAAACGGTGTGCACAGTGTACACGTCGCTGAGCAAGATGTGACCACGATTCCAGCCGCAAAATATACGGTGGGGCAAACAGTTAGAATTGCAAGTAATGCTTGGTCAGAAACTAATGGCTATACACTGGTCAATCGCCGCAACTGGGTCGGTACGGTAATATCAGCAAAACCAAAAGCACATGCAAATTCAGCGTGGGAGTATGATATTCAGTATCCAAACGGTGTGCATAGTGTACACGTCGCTGAGCAAGATGTGACCACGATTCCAGCAGCGCGATATACTGTTGGCCAAACAGTTAGAATTGCAAGTAATGCTTGGTCAGAAACTAATGGCTATACACTGGTCAATCGTCGCAACTGGGTAGGGACAGTAATATCAGCAAAACCAAAAGCCCATGGCAATTCCGCATGGGAGTACGATATTCGTTATTCTAATGGCGTACACAGTGTACACGTAGCCGAACAAGATTTAATTAAAAAATAAAAAATACAACGATATAAATGATAATATTCAGAATGGCGTAATCGATTAAATGATTAATAGATTATGCCATTTAACTTGTATGAAATTATATAGTTTATCTATTATTATTGTTGGCACTCAGACTTTTATGAGAGAATATGGTAATATAATACTATGTGGTTTTCACTCTCACCACAATTAGGATAATTATGGATAATACAAAAAAACAATATATGGTTAGCGCCAGATCAATTACTAAAAATTTTCAATTATATGCTAACCAATCAGAAAAGCTAAAATCAACTTTTTTAGGAAACACTGCAGATGCTAATTTTTGGGCATTACGTGGACTGTCATTTGATGTTGAGCCAGGTGACGTTGTGGGTATTGTTGGCACCAATGGTTCCGGTAAATCCACTTTGCTAAATATTTTAAGTGGTGTCATTCCACAGACATCTGGTACTTTGGAACTAAACGGTAGCATTGGTGTTGTAGCTATCAATGAAGGCCTGAATTGGGATCTTACTGGGCGTGAGAATATTCGTTTGAAACAACTGATGATGGGGAAAACGAATAAAGAAATCGATGAGGCAATGCCTGATATTATTGAATTTTCAGAGCTTGGTGAATTTATTGATCAACCGGTTAAAGATTATTCCAACGGTATGCGAGCCAAATTGGGATTTTCGATTGTAACACATAACGATCCTGATATTTTGATCGTTGATGAGGCTTTGTCAGTTGGTGATTCTAATTTTTCAAACAAAGCACTTAGTAAAATACGCGAGTTTATTGCCGAAAAAAAGACAATTTTTTTTGTGTCTCATGACTTAGAACAGGTTCGTGAATTTACTAATAAAGTCATGTGGATTCAGTATGGCGAATTGCGTGATTTTGGCCCAATGCAACAAGTTACTGATGAATATGAAGCGTTTGTCAAAAAGTTAAACGCGATGTCTGATGAGGAACGTGATAATTTTGTGTCTGATCAAAAGCATAACCAACAAATTTTTACGTTAGCGCAATTGCAAGATAAATTATCATTGAATGGTCATAACAAAGAAGATGTTGAAGCCAGAACTGCGATCAGAAGTTTTCAAGGCTTTAAGGCGCTACCGCTCTATTCTGCCTTAGTAGTTTTGTTTGGTTTAATGGCACTAGTTGTATATAACTATTTGTTGAAGGGATGATAGCACAATGTGGATAATGATCAAATCAATATTTAGTTTAGTTGTTGAACAGGTTAACTACTTAGGTATGGCCATTCGGTTAGCAATTTATGACACCAAGGCTAACAATGCGCACAAATACCTGGGTAATTTTTGGGAAATTTTGGACCCTTTATTTCAAGTTTTAACTTATGCGATTATTTTTGGTGGCGGATTTCGGCAATCAGCGCCTGTTGAGGGGACACCCTATTTTGTGTGGATGTCAGTTGGATTTTCTGCTTGGTATTTAGTAAACCAAGGATTTAGTGACACTATCCGTTCTATTCAGACACAAATTTTTATGGTGAAAAACGTTAAATTTCCGGTTTCTGTGTTGCCAACAATTCGTGTTTTACAGGTCTTTCCTGCAGTTTGTTCAATTTCAATTGTTGCATTTATCAGTATGGCTTTGACAGGACATTTTCATGTCTCTATCTACTGGATTCAAATCATCTATTATATGTTTGCTGCACTGGTGATGTTGTTTTTCTTGGGAATCTTTAGTGCAACAATTAATATCTTAATTCCGGATTACGATTTAGCAATTCGACAAGTGCTGCGTTTGCTTTTCTTCGTTTCAGGAATTTTATTCGAACCTGCAAAAGGTAATGCATTTAATTCATTAATTTATTACATTTCTCGTGTTAATCCGTTCTATTATATTGTTAATGGTTGGCGTGATACATTTCTGTTCGATCGATGGTTTTGGAATTCACCACTGCAATTAACAATGTTTTGGTTAGAAATTGGTATATTTGCTATAATAGGTACCCATCTGTACTTGAAGTTCAAAGATCAATTAATTGATTTTATTTAAAATGGAGATATTATGACTGGTAAAAAAGTGTCGGCAGCGATTGTTACATACAATCGACTAGATTTGCTGAAAGAATCGTTGGGTGCCGTATTAGGACAAACAAAGTATTTAAATCATGCTATTGTAATTAATAACAAATCTAATGACGGGACAAAAGAGTATTTATCATCTTTAACAGATGAACGACTCGTTGTTTTCAATTCGGAAGACAATTTAGGTGGCGCTGGTGGATTTAATCAAGCTGTACGTCTTTTCGCTGAAAAAACAGACGATGATTACGTTTGGCTGATGGATGATGATACAATTGTGCAACCTGATGCGCTTGAACACTTGGTGGATTTTGCTGAAGAACATGATCATGTTGGATTCGTGAACTCCCAGGTTCGTTGGGGCAGCCTTGAGGGAAATCCCTCATGGATGAATGTACCAGCACCACGTGGCTTTACATGGCAAATGTATATGACGCCGAAAAATCCAGCTGTCGAGGTTGTCAATTCAACATTCGTTTCGGTAATGTTTTCTCGCAAAATGGTAGCAATGATTGGATTGCCACAAAAAGAATACTTTATTTGGGGCGATGATATGGAATATACTAATCGCATCGCCGATGTTGATCGTGGTTACACAGTTTTAAACTCAATTGCCGTTCACAAATCAAAAGAAAACTCAATGCCTGGTGATATTGTGAAAGAAAAAGATGAATCACGTCTTTGGCGTTACGACTTTGAATTTAGAAATCGTGTGCTGACGGCAAGACGCATTTCAAAGCATGAATACATGCACACAGTTATCAATGGTTTTAGATTTGATTTAAGATTTGTGTTGTTTAATAAGAACGTTAAGTTTCGATTTACCAAAGCAAAAATGATTATTCGTGGTATTTTCAAGGGAATGTTCTTTAATCCAGAAATTGAGTACGCAGATGGTCTTACGAGAGTACCAAAACGATCAATTAATGCGCTATTTAAAGCGCGCTATCTTGCTATGCCGAAAGAAACTTTTACTCTTGATGATGATATGAAAGTAATTAATGAGGCAAGTATTGAAGACTATCAGGGTTATACGGTTGCGGCAGATAATTTTATTTTGAAACAAAAAGCTGATTCCTTGAACAAATCAGCTTCATTGTTTAAATAGTTCTGAAAGTAAAAAAATTAAGCGTAATTTGTATTCTTGTTAAAAATGTCAACATTTTTAATTTAGAGAAGAAGGGGGCAGACTGTGGCTAATAGAAGTATGGGTTACACTATTTCTAAAAAAATATTAGATTTGTCAGTGTCTTCATTTGCTTTGGTGTTTTTGTCACCACTTTTTCTGATTATTGCGGTTGTCATTAAATTTGATAAAAAAACGAGTCGTGTTCTTTATCAGCAAGAGCGCGTTGGCAAATTTGGAAAAAAGTTTAAAATTTATAAATTTCAAACGATGGTTGATAATGCTGAATTAATTCTAGAGCAAGACGCAAAGTTGCATGCGGAATTTATTAGCAACGGTTATAAATTAGCGACTCGTGAGGATCCTAGAATCACAAAGTTTGGCGTTTTTTTGAGAAAAACATCACTTGACGAATTACCTCAGTTTTGGAATGTGTTAATCGGTGAGATGAGTATTATTGGACCACGGCCTGTCGTTGAAGACGAATTGCAAGAATATGGCGATCAGGTTGACAAGTTTTTGTCGGTGACCCCGGGAATTTTTGGCCTTTGGCAGGCAAGTGGAAGAAGTAATATAGTGTACCCAGAACGGGCGCATATAGAATTAGAGTATGTGGATAAGGCTAACTTAAAGTTTGATTTTTACGTTTTGTTTAAGAATATTATTGCAGTATTTAAGCAGGATGGTGCATTTTGATGATATATATCGCGACACACAAAAAATATGTGATGCCCCCATTTGATGGCTATCAACCCATTCTTGTTGGCGCGGCACGTCACTCTGAATTGCCAAGTGGCTATATGTCAGATGCAACTGGTAAAAACATATCTCTGAAAAATAGTAATTTTAGTGAAGTAACAGCCCTCTACTGGATCCGATATAATACTGATGATGAAGTTGTCGGTTTAATGCATTATAGAAGGTATTTGGGGTTAAAAAAAAGTCATAGACTTGAAGATATTCTTCAGAATCAGCAAATAAATCATTTGTTAAGCAAATATGATATTATTTTGCCTAAGAAAAGAAATTATATCATTGAAAATCAAAAAGACCATTATTTGCATGCCCATTCGACAGAACCATATGTTATCATGAAACAGGTGATTGCAACGAAATACGTTGAATATTTACCAGCATTTGAGCAGATGGAAAGTTCTACATCGGCACATCTATTCAATATGTTTATTATGCCAAGGAATTTGTTTGATGATTATGCTGATTTTTTGTTCGGTGTCCTTGAAGAAGTTGAGAAAAACATCGATATTGAAAAACTTGAAGGACAAGAAGCAAGGGTTTATGGTTTCTTGGCAGAGCGATTGATGGATACTTGGGTAAATACAAAAAGACTATCCGTGGCTGAATGTCCTGTGATAGGACTTGAACGGACAAATTGGTTGGATAAAGGGTATAATTTTCTTAAGCGGAAGTTTTTTCCAAAATCAAAAAAAAAGGTACATTTCTAATGACAAAAAAATATAATACAAAGAATTATGATTATCTTGTAGTTGGTGCTGGGCCGTTTGGTATGATTTTTGCATACGAGGCAGCTAAGCGAGGCAAGAAATCGCTAATTGTGGAGAAACGTCCATATATTGGTGGCAATATGCATACGCATACTGAACACGGTATTACAGTGCATGACTTTGGCGCACACATTTTCCACACTGATAACAAGGAAGTATGGGATTATATTCGTCAATTTGCTTCTTTCAATGGTTATCAAAACCAAGTTGTCGCAAATTACAAAGGCACATTGTATAATCTTCCCTTCAATATGAATACTTTCTACCAGATGTGGGGAACGAAAACACCTGACGAAGCACACGCAAAAATTGAAGAACAAAAGAATGCGGCCTTGAAGGATTTGGGTGATCGACAACCTCGTAACTTAGAAGAACAAGCAATTAGCTTAATTGGTACAGATATTTATAATAAGTTGATTAAAGGTTATACAGAAAAACAATGGGGTCGTAAAGCAACAGAATTACCCGCTTTCATTATTAAGCGATTGCCAGTGCGCTTTATCTATGATAACAATTATTTCAACCACCGTTATCAAGGAATTCCAGTAGGCGGTTATACACAGATTTTTGAGCGCATGTTGGAGCAGTCAAATGGATTGGTCGACGTTTTAACTGACACAGATTTCTTTGATGACAAAGAAACATTACTATCAGAATTTCCTCGTGTGTTATACACGGGTATGATTGATCAGTTCTTTGATTATAAGTTTGGTGAATTGGAATATAGATCTTTGCGATTTGAGCATGAGGTGATTGATTCAGACAACTATCAAGGTAATTCAGTAATCAATTATACTGACGCTGAGACGCCATATACACGTGTTATGGAATGGAAACATTTTGATGGATTAGCCGATGAGGGTAAGACAATTATCACTAAAGAATACCCACAAGAGTGGGATCGATCAAAAGAGGCATATTATCCTGTCAATAATGATGAGAATACACGAATTTACAAGGCTTACGCCAAAGAAGCACGTGACAATCATCCAGAAATTATTTTTGGTGGTCGCTTAGGCAAATACCGTTACTTTGATATGGATCAAGTATTTAATGATGCTTTTAATACTGTCCGCCAAGAATTTGATATCAATCAAGATTTTAATTTTGCTCACGATGAAGTTAAATAAACATGCCCGTTAGGGCGTACATAATATGAAGTGGGGGAATATTAATGGGAGTTCAGACAAATAATCAAATAGTTGAATTTGACAACATTTTGTCCCTAGTTGTGCCTGTACATAACGAAGAGGAAACAATCAAAATATTTTACAATACAATCAGAGATATTGCTCCTAAAATAAGCGCGGTAATTCACTTTCACTTTATTGATGATGGTTCAACTGATAAGACGCTCGATTTGTTACGACAATTAGCTCAGCAAGATAACAATGTTCACTATATTAGCTTTTCACGTAATTTTGGTAAAGAAGCTGGACTTTATGCCGGTCTACAACAAGCTGATGGTGATTATGTGGCTGTAATGGATGTTGATTTACAAGATCCTCCCGAACTCCTGCCTGAAATGTTAAAAGAAGTACAGAGTGGTGACTGGGATGCGGTTGGCACGAGGCGAGTAGATCGTAAAGGTGAAGCCAGGATACGTTCTTGGTTTTCAACACAGTTTTACAAATGGATGAACAAAATCAGCCAAACGCAATTGGTGGATGGTGCACGAGACTATCGTGTTATGACACGACAAATGGTTGATGCTATATTGTCGTTATCTGAAAATCAACGTTTTAGTAAGGGAATTTTTACTTGGGTAGGTTTTAAGACTAAGTATATTCCGTTTGAAAACCGAGAACGTGTCGCTGGGCAGACTTCATGGTCGTTCTGGTCACTCAGTAAGTATGCAGTTGAAGGAATTGTGTCCTTTTCTACGGTTCCTCTAACAATCATTACCTTACTAGGTATTATTTCCTTTGGCATATCAATTTTAAGTGCAATCTTTATTGTTTTCCGTGCTTTGGTTCATAATAATAGTGTTGACGGATGGCCGTCTATGGTAACTATAATTTTATTTATTGGTGGCATTCAACTTCTAAGTTTAGGTGTTATTGGCAGATATATGGCCGCAGTATTTTTAGAGACAAAGAGGCGACCCATTTTCATTAAGAAAGAAGAGATTTAAGGATAAAAATATGGATAAATTAGCTGTACTGATACCCGCATTTAATGAAAGTCAAACAATTACTAAAGTTGTACGGGATGTAATTGAAATCACTAAAGACATTACCGGAACCGTTGTTTATGTTTATGATAATAATTCGCAAGATAACACAGCTGAACTAGCGGCGGAAGCTGGAGCAGTGGTGCGTCACGAATATGCACAAGGTAAGGGTGCTGTTATCAGGAGAATGTTCCGTGAAATTGATGCTGAGGTATATATTATGATTGATGCAGATGATACATACCCAGTTCAGGCAATTCCTGATATGTATCATAAGGTTTTAGACAAGAAAGTCGATATGGTTGTTGGTGATAGATTATCGTCAACATATTTTGAGGAAAATACTAGACCTTTTCATAATATTGGCAATACTTTAGTTCGTGGATTAATCAATACGCTATTCAAAACAAATATTAAAGATATCTTAACTGGGTATAGGGCGTTTAGCTATCAATTTGTAAAAACATTTCCAGTATTATCTAGAGGATTTGAAATTGAAACCGAGATGTCCATTCATGCCACTGAATTTAAAATGCTTGTTGAAAATCAAGTTATTGAATATCGTGATAGGCCAGAAGGTTCGGAATCAAAATTGGACACGTATGGAGATGGATTGAGAGTTATTTCAACTGTTATTAATCTTTACCGTATTTATCATCCCTTTGCATTTTTTGGCACATTTGCTGGAATTGTATCTGTTGTCTCAGCTTTACTGTTTATCTCCCGAGTGTTTTTCCCTTTTTATCATACAGGTAGAGTTGATAACATGCCTACATTAGTTGTGAGCTTGATATTATTTAGTGTGGCGGTAACCGCATTCTTTGCGGGTGCAATTTTAAATGCCATTCAATCCAGTAATAAACGCAATTTTGAGTTGAATTTGATAAACGCTGACGAAAAAAATAAAAATCATGCAAATAATTAAAAAACTTGGCAATTATACATTCATTTTATTGAGTTATGTAGCAATAGGTGTAACATACCCGGCAACATTCACTGAGGGGGACTTAATTAGTCGAATTAGTGCTCGATTTGAAGCAACCGCGAATGAAAGTTTATTAGCTCTTTTAGTTGTTGTTTTACTATTAGTTTTCCAGTTTAAATATAAGTATAATGTTCTTAAACTAATTTATTGGCCATACTGGATGTTTGGTGTTATAACATCAGTCATTTATGTTTTAACCTTGTCAGTGTATCAAGTTCCGTCGAATAATTTAAATTATGTTGCTAATTTAACAGGTAAAGCCAATTTGTTAATAACGTTTGTAGCGATAGTTGGATTCATGTTTATTTTCACTAATTTGGCAGTCTTTTTAGGAGAAGTGGTAAAAAAGATCAATGTGAATGCTTGGCGGAGTAATTATTGGGCAATCGTTATTGCACTATGTTTAGCTTGGGTTGCTCAAATTTTTCCACTGTTTCCAGGAATGGTATCATGGGATGGTTATCGACAGTTTTTAGAATATTTTCACACACATATTGCTGAATTGAATTTTACATATTATCCCACGGGACACCATCCTTGGTCGGCAACATTGATTTTTGGATTTCTTTTTTCTGTTGGCAGAAAAATTGGTGGAGTAAATGCAGGTTTGTTTTTGATTGTTGTAGTACAGATAATTACTTCCTCACTAATATATGCCAAAGTAATCTATTTTCTTGGCAAAAATTGGGGGAAAAGTGCTGCAATAACTAGCTTGTTATTTTATGCTTCACCTTTTGTGGCTTTCTGGCAAGTTACTATTGAAAAGACACCTTTGTTTTTAGCATTTGTAACATGGTTTGTGCTTTGTTATGCTCGTATTCTCTTAAATGATTCTAAAAAAGATTTGTACATACAGTTAATTGCTTCAGGTATATTAATGACTATGTTTAGAAATGACGGTGCTTATGTTGTAATTATTTCTTTAATCGCATTGATTGTTGTTCGATTTATTCAACAAAAGAAGTCTCCCAAAAAAATAATGTTAGGATCTTTTGTATTTTTAGCAATTTATGTGGGGTGGAATAAGATAGCGCTACCTTCAATGAATGTCGTTCCAGGTTCCACGGCTGAAGTACTGACACTACCAATGCGTCAACTATCAGCTGTTGTGATCAACCATCCAGAATCTTTCAGTAATAATGATTTGGCAATCGTCAATAAAATAACACCCATAAAGAAAATTGCGAGAAACTTTAATGTCAATCACGCTGATGATTTGAAATCATTATATCCTGTTGATACATTTCTGCGCAGTTCTTATGAAATTAAACAAGTTGAGTTAGGTAGACTAAAAAAACAAACAACGCCAAACATAAAAAAAGCAACAAAACAGTATCTTGTTGTTTGGTTTAAACAATTCTGGAAACATCCAAAAGAGTACTTTGTGACTTTCTTTGCGGCAGATAGTCAGTTCTTAAATCCGCTGATAGATAATAATCCAGGATCTCGTGGCATTATGTACGGTAATGATTACATGAAGAAAAATGTATTTCTGCAGCCTAGTTGGTATCATGAGGTACATTATTGGTTTTCCGAAAAAACTAGAAAATATATCACATGGCCGAATATTTTATTCACATTACCAATAGTTAGGACAATTGTTCAACCGGCTTTTGCACTATGGATAATAATTTTTTCGTTAGCGTATTGTTTGTACAAAAAAAGTTATTCTATGATAATGTGCATTCCAGTTGGTTTACTTGCCGTTGTGCCACTGTTATCTCCCGTTAATGGTATGGAAAGATACATGCTACCTGCAATATATGTTCTTCCTCTGTTGCTGGTAGTTATCGTCAACGTTAGTCGTACACGGGAGGATGAACATGAAAAGAGCATATAGAGAAGGTGCGGCAGTTCTCGGCCTATTATTTATTACTGTACTTATATTTAATACATTGTTTTTTGAACCAATCCGGTTGCCGTGGGATGCATATTATCATTTATCACGTATTGAAAATTTAAGACAATCATGGATTGCATTCCTCTATCCACAAAACTTTACTTCTTTGGGTCAATATGGATTAGCGACTAATATTTTTTATCCCGGCTTGACGTTGCAATTAATTCAAAATGTGATATTGCATGTTGATTCAGCTATATTGGCGTTCAAAATCAGTATGATTCTTACTACTTGGCTGTCGGGGTTATCTGTTTATATTGTACTCCGCAAGTATAGCAACTTCTCTAGAATGATAGTATTTGTTATTAGTATTTTGTGGCTTACCACCATTGGAGTAACAGCATTATCACCAGGTAATCTAGCTGAATCGACGGCCTATATTGGTATTCCATGGCTAGTTTGTGGCCTATATTTGGGCACAAGACAATCAAATTCTAATATTCGGAAAAGTGTAACTTACATAATATTTGGATTAAGCATTGCAGCGTATTCTCATGTTATGACTTTCTTAATTTTAAGTATTTTGACGGCAGTGTATTTTATTTGTTTAGTTATTTTGGATGATGATAAGTTGCGAGTCATCAAAATTGCTGTTTTGGGTGGAATTGGGACTACCGTCTCAACGTTAGCAGTTGTTCTTCCTATTGTGATTATTCAACTATCAAACAACGTTACAAAACCAGTGGTGAATCATGATGTTTTTGCAAATAATGTAAAAGACATTAGTATGTTATTATTAAATCCTAGTAGTAATCCAGACATATGGCTACCACTGTTTTTTATAGTAATAGTAACAATAGTTGGACTTAAAAAGCCAACAATGGGTATAATATTGGGATTAATCGTTATGTTGTTAGGAACCAACGTTTTTCCCTGGACTTATTACTTGCAAAATACACCAATAGCTACTATACAGTTTGCAACTCGTTTGATTAAACCAGGAATAGCAGTGGCATTAATGTTTTCTTTTTTCAATTTATCAGTAAGTGAATTGACTATGGATAGTCGTAATAAAGCTGAAAAAGGGTTAATAATTTTTACTGTATTAGTTGGTTTGATTATGATGGGAACGATCAAAAATAATTGGTTTCCAAATCATAACTCAAAAGAATGGTCAGCGCAGCAGATAAAAAAATATACAGAGTATCATGATGCCCAGCATGATGGCTATGGCTACTCTATGGATATGACCTTTAACAACCAGATAAGCAATAGCACAGACTTTTGGTATCTTAAAAATTACACTGATTATATTCCAGAATCTGCATTATCACACACTGACAAAATGAGTACATTTATTGGATCAGATAGTGAGGGACTGCTGCTTACTAAACATCAGATTATTGATAGTGACGGTAAGAAATTTAATACCAGTGATTATCACGCGAGCCTTAAAACCGTGATAATGAAGAATAATACCACTATTTCTTCAAAACGCATTATTGAATTGCCAATTGTTGCATATAAAAAATTGCATTTAGAAGTTAAAATTAATGGTAAAATTCATGAAACCTTTATAAAAGATGGAAAAATTGCCCTAAAACTTCATGACACGCTTTATAAAAAATCTGTCATAAGTGTTGAACAAAAAATTCCATTATGGATAGTTATTTGCAATATGATTTCACTGGTATCACTTTTGTTTTTATGTATTTTTCCAAAAAAACTGCTCAAATTAAAATACAACAATTTTCAATCATTTAAGGTATAATGGAACTTAGATTATTTGGGGGAATAGCGGTAAACGCTATTCCCTTTTGGATTGGAAAAGTATGATGAAAATATATCGAAAAATCTGTAAGTTTTTAAAAATAAATTTTTTATTTCTCTGGGTATCAATTTTAGCTTTATATTTTATTCAGATTGGCGTGATGATGTCGGATCCCACATATGGCACTGGTAACTGGGGTACTAACGCGTGGGCCAATGGTATTAAATTTGTCATTAATGAGACAACCGTTGCGGGAACAAATGTGCTTTTTATTATGATTTTGTTGTGGTTGGTGACTATTATTACTAATCGCATTCCAGTCACATTAATATTGGCATCCGTTGTTACCGCGATTGCAGCAATTGCAGAATTTCAAGTGATTAATGTCAGACAAGAAGCTATCACTGAAGCAAGTTTACAAGAAATTACGGCTTTCAAAGATTTACTTGGTATGCTCGATATTAAGCTAGTTGTTGGTGCCGCAATCCTCTTGATTGTTATAGCTGTATTGTTATTTATTATATATAGACGAAGTCGGTGGGTAGTATTCAGATCCATTAGATGGCGTGCGGTATTGCTTGTTTTGAGTGTGTTAGTTATTATGCCTTTTTTTTCAATCAATTCTGAAAAATATGAGGATTCATTTGTTAAATTAGGTGATGTCCCTAAAGTGTGGGACTCATTATTTGATGCTGCATCAAATGGTGGTATCATGGCTTTATTAAATTCACGAACCACTGACGCAATGGTTGAGCCAAAAAATTATAGTCAACAGGCTATGAAAAATCTAGTTACTAAATACACTAAGCAAGCATCGTTAATCAATCAAACACGGAAAAATACTAATTTTAAGAATCAGACGGTTATTTATACTTTAAGTGAGTCTCTCACTAAGCCTAGTTATGTACCGGGATTAACGATAAGTGATGACCCGTTACCTAATATCGACAACATTATGGATAACACGAGCTCTGGTCATATGGTTTCTTCAGGGTATGGCGGTGGCACTGCAGGCATTGAATATTCAACGCTTACAGGATTTAATATAACTTCTTATAGACCTACGGTTACAATGCCTTATTCACAACTGACGAGCAGTATCAATGAAAAATCAACCATTACAGGACAATTTGATAATAAAATTGTGGTTCACCCATATGTAGGTTCCTTTTATAATCGACGTGCTGTGTATAAAAATATGGGAATAAATTATTTTTATACAACAGATAGTACTGTACCAGTTAAATATCAAAAGACAATTGATGGTGATTCACATATCAGTGATGAATCTGCCTATAAAAATGTTCTAAGTAAAATTAGTAAAAAGAATAATAGTCAGTTTATTCAATTGCTAACAATGCAAAATCACACGCCCTGGACTTTTGAAGGGCGAGATTATAATATGATTGAACCAACTAATTCAAATGCTGATGAAAATACAATTGAATCCTATTTGCAAGGGCTTCATTATACTGATGAGGCAACTCAAACGTTTTTGGATAAGTTGAATGATTTAAGTCGTCCGATTACATTGGTTTGGTATGGGGATCATTGGCCAGGAATATTTAACTTTGTCAATACGACTACGGACGCCTTATCAGCACACTCAACACCCTACTTTATTTGGCAGAATAACGCCGCAAAGAAGGCAAATGGGACCGTTAATGTCTCGGCCAACTATGCTGACCCATCTGACTTTACGGCTATGATGATGAAGATGAATGGTATGAAAGTTGATGCCTATTGGGCACTGAAAACAGAGATGTTAGAAAAAGTGCCAACAATCAACAACTACACACGTGACGATAAAGGAAAGTTAACATTTCTTGATCAACGGGGTAATAAAATTGACGAAAAGTCGTTAACCAAAGAGCAACGAGAAATTGTTAACGACTTTAAATTAGTACAATATGACATTACAACGGGTAAAAGTTATCTGCTCAAAACTAATTTTTTCCAGAAAGTGAAATAACATGGCGACGAAGAAATATTTAAGTGCATTTTTGATGTCACTAGTAGCACTGGTGGGTGTGCTTTATTTGACTAAAGTGCAAGGCGATTTGCATGCACATTTTGGTGCCGGAAAACTTGTTAGCTATTTTGCATGGCCACTACTTTTGGTTGGAGTCAACAAATTGCTAAAAATTGAAAAGCGTAAAACGGGGACACTATTTGAAGTTTATTTACTGATATCGACATTTTTTGCCTTTTTAGGTTTTATAACTGTGTTAGAAGTTATAAAAATCTCGGCGCCATTTCAATTTTCAATGGGAAATTGGTGGGACGCCATTACAGCAGGAGCCATAGGTAATGAAGGAAATATGAAGACCCCATTAGGTGATATTTGGACGAATTACCGAGTTGGCTGGTTTTTGATGATGGCGCCGATCGCCATTAAACTTTCTGATTATATTGATCACAAAATTACAACGAAATGGGTACGGATTTTAGTTGCAATTATTTTGATGATTTTACCACAGTATATTAGTCGCATTATTGATTTACCATTTAGTCTTAATGCTGCCATGCTTGGTGCAGGGCTAGTATCAATCACTAGTTTAATTACCATAGATTCAAAAAAGTGGCGTCTATTATGGATTGGTTTTGGTGCCGCCGTTGTGATTATTGCTGCTAAAATTAGTGGTGTGTACTTTAGTTACGGTAACGCAGAAAATATATTTGTTACAATCATTGGTTTGATCACTGCAATAAAACTCATAGAATTTTTATTAGATTTTGTATTAGTTCGTGTACAATGGAAACAGTCGAGATTTTCATTACTTGCAATTATATTGTTTTTATTGTCAGTAGTCATTTTATTAGCAAACTTAACTGTTGTATTAAACTAAGAGGAATATATGAATCAAAAGGTCAGTGCGGTAATTGTAACTTTCAATCGGCTTACGTTGTTGAAAGAAGTAATTGAAAGTTTGAAGCAGCAAGAAACTACGATATCACATCTTATCGTAGTGGATAACGCCAGTGAATCAGATACACAATCTTATTTGGAATCATTGGGCAGTCAAATTGAGTACGTTCGTTTACCAAATAATATTGGTGGTGCAGGGGGGTTCAATGCAGGAATACGTTACTTTATGGCGCATACTAGTGACGACTTTGTATGGTTAATGGATGATGACACAGTGCCACAAAGTGATACATTATCCCAATTACTTGCGTTTTCTAATGTTAAAAAAAATTTTGGATTTTTGGCTAGTGATGTACGATGGACTGATGGTCATCGCGCCCTTATGAATCGGCCAGCCCCAATGAATCGGCTTAAAAAAGTACCTGAAGATTTAACTGAACCGATACAAGTACAAAATGCAACTTTTGTTTCCTTATTGATGAGAAGGTCTGTTGTTAAACAAATTGGCTTACCAATTACCGATTTTTTTATTTGGGGTGATGATATTGAGTATACTGAGAGGGCTGCCCGTGTAGCACCTGGATATTTTGTACCCAGCGCGAAAGTGGTTCATAAAATGGCTACAAATGTCGGTAGCAGTTTATTAAATGATGTGTCGGAACGAACACCTAGATATTTTTATTCTTATAGAAACAAAGTTTATTATGCTAGGAAAAGAGACAGTTATCGAAAATATCGCGCGTTTTTGCGTATATTTTTGGAATATTTACAAATCAAGTTTTCTAGAACTGAAAGAAAGCAAGAAAAATTATCAACTCTTAAACGTGGTGTATCAGCTGGAAAATCTTTTAATCCGAACATAGAGTTTGCGGATGATTTTAATGACAACCACCATTAACATCAAGGAACTATCATGGAAAAAATAAAAAAACTACTCATACAGTATCAAGTTGCCATTTTATATTTGATTTTTGGTGTTTTGACGACAATTGTCAACATTGTTGTTTTTGCACTCTGTTACAAAATCTGGCACGTTGATTATTCATTTTCTTACGTTGCTGCGTGGTTTTGGTCTGTATTATTTGCCTATTTGACGAATCGTAAATGGGTGTTTCACTCGACAGCTACCAATGTCAAATCAGTGATAAATGAGATTTGGCAATTTATTGTTGCCAGAATTGTCACAGCACTACTAGGTTATGCTATTTTGTCTTTCGGTGTTGTGGTGCTCAAACAGGACGCGCAAATTTGGAATGTGATTCAAAATATATTTGTGATTGTAACTAACTTTGTACTAAGCAAACTAGTGATATTTAAAAAGAAGGCGTAAGCCTTCTTTTTAGTGTCTTTCATTAGCAACCTGAATTAGATCTGATACAAACTTATTTAAAATAACGACATCATCAGCATCAGGACTAAGGTTAATCTTAACGCCCTCAGCTCCTTTAATACCGCCTGTCTTCGCAAATTGTGCTTCAAATTTTGGAACAGCCAAGCCAAAATCACTGAGATAATAAGTGTCACCAGAGCCAGCCACGCCATATACAACACCTGTTAAATCGTCATGAGCAAGGTCTTCAAAAAAGTCTAGACCTTCATCTGGAAGTGAACCCTTATCATACGTATACGGGACAACGATGGCGATGTCAACATTTTCTAATTCATCAGCCTCAGTTTGGCTAATTTCTGTTTTTTTGACTGATACGTTTGCTGCGACTAAAGCGTCAACGATGACATCAGCGACTTGTTCATTGTTACCCGTGATAGTTGCATACACAACTTGTGCATTCATTTAAAAATCCTCAATTCATTATCTTCAATACTATTATAACGATTTATTGACACATTGTACAGCATTCGTTTGTGCAAAATGTAACGAATTGTGACGGTTTCTTGACAAAACAACAAAAACGCTTTACTTAGTGGGTTAGTGGCCTTATTATATTAAGAGTATTCGAAATAAAAACCGCAATACAATGCAAATTTTCAACTGCCACTTGCGTGAATTAGTTGTTTTATCACAAGCATAATAACTAGCACGCCAATAGGAGATTAAAAATGATACATCAGTTGTTGGCTGAATTCATGGGTACAGCACTCATGATAATTTTTGGGGTTGGCGTTCACGCCGACGAAGTGTTGAACCGTACAAAATATCACGGTTCTGGGCATATTTTTTCGATTACAACTTGGGGATTCGGTATTGCCATGGTGTTGTTCATCTTTGGAGATGTCTATATCAATCCGGCGATGGCTTTGGCACAGTATGTTTTGGGGAACATTGATTTACCTTATTTTATAATTGTCAGCTTTGTAGAAATTTTTGGGGCTATTATAGGGTCGTTGATTGTATACGTTATGTATGCTGATCAATTTAAATTATCAGAAAAAGATATTGATCCAGTTATTGTCCGTAATATCTTTTCGACAGCGCCAGCCATTCGTAATTTGCCACGTAATTTTTTTGTTGAAGCATTTGCAACTTTCATCTTTCTAACCGGTATTTTATCCATTTCTGCTCATGCGGGTGATGTACCAGGCATGGTGCCATTAGGTGTTGGTTTTCTTGTTTGGGCAGTCGGTATGGGATTAGGTGGTACAACCGGATTTGCAATGAATCAAGCACGAGATATGGGACCAAGAATCGCATATACAATTATTCCATGGCAAAAACGGACTACGAGTGATTTTAAATATGGTTTGCTCGTTCCAGGTATTGCACCATTTATTGGCGCCATTTTTGCGGCGCTATTTGCTAAATTCTATCTTGGAATTTAAGCGCTTTAAATCCTAACGTTCGTTTTTGTTTCTCATAAATCAGCTTTTGTTCGGAATAACCGAACTTTTTTTTGTTTTGTGAGAGAAGGTTAATATGATTACGAACGCATTGACTATAATAACTGGTAAACTAGATAGTGGAGATAGTTAGTCATTTTCCATTAAGACAATTGCGGATATTGTCTAAATTCACTTTAAAAGGACAGAAATTATGCTTGAACGATATTCACGACCAGAGTTGCGCACAATTTGGTCATTGCAAAATCAATACCAAACATGGCTTGATGTAGAAATTGCAGTTGATGCGGGTTGGGTTGCAGAAGGACATATACCAGCTGATGATCTGGCTAAAATACGCGCTAATGCGACTTTTGATGTTGACCGTATTGCCGAAATTGAATTGTCTACGCGCCATGATGTAGTGGCATTTACGCGTAATGTGTCTGAATCATTAGGTGATGAACGGAAGTGGATTCATTATGGTTTGACTTCAACAGACGTTGTTGATACTGCGCAAGCCTTACGATTGCGTCAAGCAAATGACATCATTAAACAAGATCTAAACGAATGGCGCGAAGCCATTAAAGTCCTGGCATTAAAATACAAAGATACAGTCATGATGGGACGTACTCATGGGGTCCATGCTGAACCCACAACATTTGGTTTGAAAATGGCTCGCTTTTACGCTTCAGCAACACGGGCCATAGAGCGTTTTGAGCGTGTGGCGAAAGAAGTTGAAACTGGTAAATTATCTGGCGCAGTTGGTACTTTTGCTAATGTACCACCACGAGTTGAAGAAGTGGCGATGGCTGAATTAGGTTTAACCCCACAACCAATCGGTTCACAAGTCCTGCCAAGAGACTTGCATGCCGATTATATCCAGACAATCGCTTTGATTGGCACACAAATGGAAGAGCTTGCCACTGAAATCCGGTCATTACAACGTTCAGAAATTCATGAAGTCGAAGAAGGTTTTGCTAAGGGTCAAAAAGGGTCCTCGGCTATGCCACATAAACGTAATCCAATCGGGGATGAAAATATTACCGGATTAGCTCGCGTATTGCGTGGTTACGCAGTAACAGCGCTGGAAAATGTGACATTGTGGCATGAGCGTGATATTTCACATTCATCTGCGGAACGTATTATTTTGGCTGATGCAACTGCTCTCATTGATTATATGCTGCACCGCCACACTGGTATCTTAACTAATCTTGGTGTTTTCCCAGATACAATGCGTAAGAATATGGATCGCACGTATGGCTTAATTTATTCGCAAAGATTGCTATTGAGCTTAATTGATGCGGGGCTTTCACGTGAGCAAGCCTATGATACTGTACAGCCATTGACAGCACGTTCATGGGATGAGCAACTCATGTTCCGTGATTTAGTTGACGCTGATTCGACTATTCAGGCTAATTTAACGCCTGCACAAATTGATGATGCGTTCGATTATCACTACCATTTGCGTCATGTGGACGAGATTTTTAAGAGAGTAGGCTTAGCATGAACAACTTAATTAGTCATCCAGCGATAAAAAAAGTGCTTTTAACTGAAACGGACATACAGGCACAAGTTCAGCGCGTTGCCAATGAATTAACAGAAAAGTTTCAAGATAATGAACAACGCCCAGTATTTATAGCTGCTTTGAAAGGGGGAGTTATTTTCGCCACAGACTTGTTGCGGAAAATGCCCCTTGATGTGGACTTTGACTTTATTGATGTTAAAAGTTATAGTGGCTCTGCTTCCACTGGTCAAGTTAAAGTCGTGCATGATGTGAATATGGATTTAGCCGGACGTGACGTGGTTGTCATAGACGACATTATTGACACAGGTCGTACGATGCAATGGCTTAGTGATTATTTCGCTCTTAAAGGTGCCAAATCAGTCACTACTGTTGCCTTAGCTGATAAACGTGAAGCCCGAGTCGTTGATTTTGATGTTGACAACTACGGTCTCATTGTACCCAATGAATTCGTTGTCGGCTACGGTATGGATTATAATAATTATTTCAGAAATTTGCCAGTCATTGCCGTTATTGATTTTGACAAATTGAATTTAATTGGTTGATAAAAAAATTATAAAGTAAGTGTTGTTATTATTTTATCATTTGTGTATAATATAAATAAGATTTCAGTGAAAGAAAGAGTACATTACTTTTTAATGATATAGAAAGCGCTAGTTGATGAGAAAGCGTCATTAAAAGTATTGGAAAGTAGTTCTGGAGAGAATCAGTGGTTTGGATAATGAAGCATTGATCGGTCACGACCGTTATATCGTATGGCTATCGGCATTGCGCCCGTAGTTAAGATAGAGATAGCTAGTTTAGTTTTGCTAGTTAAACGACGGTGGTACCGCGAGAATTCGCCCGTTAATTGTTTTGATAACAATTAGCGGTTTTTTTATTGGAAAAATTAGTGAGGATGACAATATGGAAAATTCAGTTGGCGGCTTGTATCGAGTCAGGCACAATAGCACATGATCACAAATAGCATTTAAACGTAATGGAGAGAACAGTATGACAACAAAATTAGATATTAAAAAGACTTTATTATTAGCATCATTGATTTTCGGCATGTTTTTTGGCGCAGGCAACTTAATTTTCCCTGTTCATTTGGGCCAGTTAGCTGGTTTAAATTGGGGCCCCGCCACGATCGGTTTCTTACTTAGCGCAACTGTTATTCCGCTAATGGCACTCATTTCGCTATCGCAAACGCGGGCGTCAGGTATTTATGACTTGGCTAAGCCCTTGGGACGTGGCTTTGCGATATTTTTCCTGATTGCTGTCCATGTTTCGTTGGGACCAATGATTGCCACACCTCGTACAGCAACGGTTGCGTATTCATTAAGTTTCGCTAACTGGATTCCGAGTAGTTGGCAGTCAATTGCGCAGTTAATATTTTCAGCAATTTTCTTTGGCATTGTTTATTTTTTGGGATCGCGTGAACAAAATTTGACGAAATATATTGGTCAATATTTAAATCCTATTTTCGTTATTTTGTTGGTTTTGATTTTTTTGTTAGCGATTTTCAATCCCATGGGCACTCTAAATCATACGGCTGAAGCTGCTTATCAAACAAAGGCATTCTCGTCGTCATTTATTGAAGGCTATAATACGCTTGATGCCATTGCAGCCTTAGCATTTGGCATCACGATCGTTCGTGCCATTGAAGCCATGGGCTTTAGTGGCCGTCGACAAATCGCGCAAATCACTGCAAAAACCGGTTTTATTGCAATTTCTGGTATTGCGATTGTGTATATTGGTTTAATCTTGCTAGGCGCTACGTCGTTGTCGCATTTTAAATTATCAGAAAATGGCACAACTGCTTTGATGCAAATTACAAATCATTATCTTGGTTCCTTTGGAGGTGCGTTCTTGGCTGTGATGGGCACAATAGCTGTTTTGACGACAGCGATTGGATTAACAGCAAGTTTTGCGCAAGATTTTCACCGTATTTTTCCAAAGATTAGCTATAAAAAATGGTTGATTTTGACGATTGGGCTTTCGTTCATGGCTGCAAATTTTGGATTAGATAATATTATTGCTTGGGCTGTGCCAATCCTCATGTTTTTATATCCAATTGCAATTACGCTGATTTTGTTGGGATTATTATCACCATTGTTTAATAATGCAAGTGTCGTTTATCTATCAACAATGATTTTTGCAATGATACCAGCAATCATGGATGGTATTGCTAATTCACCATTTGCAGGATTATTCAAAGGGTTGGTTGGATATCATGACGCCAAAGGAGTACTGCATTTTGGTGCTTATCAAAATTTGTTGCCATTTGCAGACATGGGTTTTGGTTGGATTACGCCAACGATACTTGGATTTTTGATTGGATTTACCCTGTATAAAATTAAGTTAAATCATATATTGAAACCTGTTAGTGATACAATGCAGTAAAAAAAGCGATCTTAAAATCGCTTTTTTTGTTGGCTGATAAAATTTTGTAAACTGTCTGAATAAAGCGGGTGACTCTGTTGCAATTCAGCAATATTTTTTGCGCCCAATAAAGTGAATAATCGTGGTAATGCTTGTTGCCAGTCTATGATTTGTTTGGTCAAATCTGATTCCCCATGATCCACCAAAGTTTGTAGCATGAAACCGGCACTTGAGGTCAAATTTGCGCCAAGCATTAGACTTGTCATAATATGATTAGCGTTTTGAATGCCACCAGTTGCTATGAGTGGTAGCGTATTTTGTGCTAGTCGTGCTGAAATAAGGCTTTCAACTGTGGAAAGACCATAATTGTCTAAATTAAATGAGTCGTCGTTACGATTACGCCGACGTTCAATGAACGCAAAGTTTGTGCCATTTGCGCCCCCAACATTGATTGCGGCGGGATGGAGTTGTGCTATTGTTTGATAAGTCGCAACGCTCATACCGAAGCCAACTTCTTTAACAATGACTGGAACAGGCGATTTTGCAATGACTTCGGCTAAATTATCAAGCCATTTAAATTGGCGATCTCCTTCAGCCATAACAAGTTCTTGTGCAACGTTAACGTGCATTTCAATGGCATTAGCATCAATCATGTCAATCGCATCTCTGACATTTGCAATAGGGTGATCAGCACCTAAATTTGCAAAAATGAAACCCTCGGGGTTGCGTTGTCGTACAATTTTAAACGTTGGCGCTTGTGAGGGTTCTTTAAGTGCAATTGATTGAGAGCCAACTGCCATTGCCAGACCAGTATTAGCGCTAACAGTAGCCAGCTGTCCATTAATACGACCAGTCAGAGCAGAACCACCAGTCATAGCCTCAATATAAAATGGCCAATTAAATTGATGTTGGAAGAGATTGGTAGTCATATCGACCTCTTCAATGCCCATTTCAGGAAAAGTATTTGGCAACCAACGGATATCGTCAAAGGATGCGCCAATCTGTTTTTTGGTCGTCGTATCACGCCATAAACTGACACCAAGGGATAAATGTTCATCTTTTCTATGTGCTTGTGGCGATTCAGTCATATTAACCTCGATTCTGTGGTGCAATGTTAATCATGTGGACGTCGATACCTGCAGCTAACCATTGGTCACTAATAGTTGACGGTGAGTTAATGACGGCAAAACCATTGTCACCAAAGCCAGCGCCACTAATTTTGCCAGCCGTATGATTTAGCGTGCTAAGTAAGTACTTTAATTTAGGTGTGATATAGCCTTTAGGTAGTGTACGTGTGAGCAAGACTTGGTTGTCATGCAATTCTTTAGCAAATTCATGATAATTTTGGTGTATTAAGTTAACAATGACTTGTTGTACAATTGCTTGACTTGTTTTTAAAAAACGTGAATCAAGGGTGTTATTAGCGACTGCTTTAGCCGTATCTGCGCTTTCATGTGTTGCGCCTAAAACCAATTGCCAATCAGTTGGCCAAGGTAGTGGGGTGATGCTTAATAATGGCCATGATTTGTCGACAAAAACTGGATTCAACCATTGATGATTATTGACGTTCAATGATGATAAATCTGGGCTTGTGTAAGCAATGGCACCACCAAAAGTAATCGCAGCAACATCACCTAGTGAGCCATTTTGTTGGACATGCAGATGTGCGAGTGCTGCTAATTTAAATTGTGTGAGTAGATCCAATTTTAAATCGAAATGTTGGGTGATAGCTTTGACAACTGCAACAGTGACTGCTGCAGATGAACCGAGTCCTAATTTTCCGGTTGCACTATTTAGGTCGCTCGAAATCGTTATATTGATGTTATTAAAGTTTGCAATTAAATCATTGAGATAAATGTAATCATGCATGATTTGGATGGCAGCACGGACAAAACGCCATTCATCATGATAATCATGAGATAAATGGTCAATATCAAAAACGAGCGGGGTTGCTATAATATTTGACTTTATGATTGAATTGTCGTTTGACGTTTCGATTGTAATTGTCAGTCCGGTTTCGACAGCGACAATAAGTGCTAAATTACCAGGTTGTGTAATCGCATATTCGCCAGCTAAAAATAATTTTCCAGGAACAAATATTTTAGTCATAAGTAATACCAGGTCCACTAAGCGCAACGTCTAGTTTGAGTTGTGGTAAGTGATCATGAAGCAATGCCACAATTTCAGGTGCTTGGGTTATCGTCGTGACGATTTTGACGTTTGGACCGGCGTCTAGTGTTGCATAGGCCAGTATACCCTGACGTCGCATGTCTTTGATTATGGACAAAATAAATTGTGTTTCATCTGTAAAATAGGTGAATGGTTGGCGGGTGGCAGTTAAATTGAGCGCGTGCATGGCCAAGGCATCTTTTTCGGCAATAGCACCAATTTTTTCGATATCTGCATTTGCCACGGCAGCACTCATATCATCAAATTGATTTGCAGATCGCTTGATCCAATCATCATAATTGGGTGAAGTCATTGCGCGCATCATACCTTCAGAGGAACCAACTTTTTTACTCTGACCGGATACTTCGGCAACAATCAGGGCAATCGGCATATCAGGTGCCTGTAAACTTTCAGCAAAAGATGAGTCATCGTCTACGCCTTCATGCCAAACTGCAAAGTGACCAAAAAAAGACCGGCTAGCAGATCCAGATCCACGTCTTGCTAATCGTGAAAGTGTTTCGTTAGGCAAATCAAGCCCTAAATGTGTAACAACCGCACCCGTCAAAGCTGCAAATGCCGAAGCAGAGGACGCTAGACCAGCACTTGTCGGCACATGATTATCAGATGAAACATGTAAAGCTGGGAAATCACCTAATTGGGTTCGTAATATGTTTAAAAACGTGTGCACGCGCGTAGCGTCAGAAACTTGATTGTTTAAAACAAACGTATCTGTACCAGCGTCAGTTGGTGTAACACTAGTCGTTGTATAAAAACGATCAAGTGTTAATGAGAGAGAACTGGTAGTTGGTAAATTAAGAAATGAATCTTTTTTTCCCCAGTATTTAATGAGGGCAATATTGGTGTGTGCAGTAGCTGTCATAAAGGTTGAATCCATGTATTTTGAGCGCCAGCTTTTGTTAGCGCATTAGCAATAGTAATCGCGTCATTATTATTTTTGGCTAAGGCAAACATTGCACCACCGATACCAGCACCTGTCAATTTAGCACCAAGTGCGCCGGCGTGCGTCGCTGCGTTTACCAACTTATCCAATTTTGGGTGAGAAATGCCCAATGATTGCAGTTCATGATGAGCTGCAGTGAACATCATGCCGAGATGTTCAGGATTATTTTCAGAAATATCAAGCCGAATTTTTTCGGCAATTTGTCCAAGATGGGTGATTGATGCCCAAGCACGATCATGATCTGTCAACAAAAATTCTTTGACAATACTGATGGCGTGGACTGTTTGTCCGTGAATACCAGTATCAGCCAAAACAAGCGTACCCGTTAAATTCATACCAAAAGTTGTCATACCTTTATTCTTAATAAACCAAACGGGATTATCAGCATTAACTGTCGTCGTATCTAATCCAGACGGTGAGCCGTGTGAAATCACTTCTTCGATATTGGTAAAGTAAGCTAACTCCTCATCGCTCAAATCCGTATCAAAATAATCAAAAAAAGCTTTTGTAATTGCTGTTGCTAAAGCAGCAGAAGCGCCGAAGCCACGTTCTTGTGGGACGTTTGAGTCAATCGCTAGGTGAAAGGGCGTATTAATCATATCGAATTTATCTAATAGACGTAGCAAGAGTTGCCGTGCCCCCTCAACATTGGCACCTAACTCACTTAAATCGCCGTGGAATTCGGCCCCGTCAATCGTCTGACCACGAAATGCAGGACGTAGGGTGGCTGTAACAGTCATATTTGGCAAAGGGATTGCAATCGCAGGTTCACCATAAACAACGGCATGTTCGCCAATCAAAATCGCTTTTGCGTGGGACTTACCAACACCATTCATTTGACTTAACATAATTTCCTCCAGATGTTCTTTACTATTGTACCGCACGAGGGCATTTAGTGTAAAATATAAAGAGAATGACGTTGTTTAGTGCATGTAATGCATGTAGTAAACAGCGCCATTCAAAATATAAAGTGCTAATGAGCACACCGAAGAAAGGTATTTTTATGAACGCCAACAATACATTTGTGGTTTTGGATCTAGAAACCACAGGACAAAGTGTGGCAAAGGGCGGGCGCATTATCCAAATTGGCATGACATTTATTCGGCAAAGAAAAATTGTTGACCATTTTGAGTCTTTTGTGAATCCAGGACAGTTGATTGATCGGCAAATTCAACAATTGACACATATTAGCCAAAAAGATGTACAACATGCGCCATATTTTGATGAAATCGCGCCAATGTTGCAGAGTTTACTATCAGATGCTGTGATTATTGCGCACAATATTAATTTTGATTATCCTTATTTAAACGACGAATTTGAAATAACTGGTTTTCCTGCTTTACAGACTTCAGCAATTGATACTGTACAGTTAGCGCAAATTTTGCTGCCGACCGCACCTGGATATCGTTTACTGGATTTGACAACGTATCTGGATATTAACTTGGTGAATGCCCATCGCGCCAACGCTGATGCGCATGCCACAGCTTTACTTTTCTTAGAAATGTGGCGTCGTGCTGAACAGTTGCCGTCTGTGGTATTACAGCAATTACAAACGGGAGATTGGCCACTTTTAAGGCAAACCCAGCAGTTTTTAAAGTTAGTTCGTCCTAAAGGCACCCAGCAATTTGATGTTCAAGACAAGGTGGCGTTGCAAATTAATCAACAGGTTTCCTCTGCAAACCTTAAAGATATCCAACCGATTGACTATCCAGTGAGTGTAGCCGAAAAGCGTTCCTTATTTGGTGAATGGCTAACTCAAAATGAAGCGCAAGAATTTCTAATGGATCGAACACATCGTTTTTTAACAAAGCGATCCGATGGTTTATTAACGGTTTTGACAGCACCACGGATGGGCAAAACAATTGCCTATTTAATTCCGGTCATTTTAAGCCAACAAAATACTGTGTTACTCACAAATGATGATAGTTTACAAATGCAACAATTAGCCTTGCTAGAAAAGTTATCATCTCTATTTGATGTGCCATTTAGAAGCGCTATATTATACGATCCTTCTGCTTATATTGATCTGCCAAGTTTCATTAAAACGTTGGCTGTTCATGATTCATCACAAATACAATTAGCCAAAGCTCGGTTGTTAGTTTGGCTAACTCAAACTAAAACGGGATTATTGCAAGAAATCAGTATTGGATTGCATAATTTAGACATTATTCAAGACATTCGTGGTAATGAAAAATCTGAATTTTTCAAAAGGGCGCGTCAAAATGCGGATGTCGCTAATGTGTTGATTATGAACTTTCAAACGTTTTTCACGCAGAATCAATCACTACGTCAAAAAAGGCATATTCAACAATGGCCATTAGTTGTCATGGAAACACCAGCGCAATTTGTTGACGATTTGCGTCAATATTTCCATGTGTCATTTAATGTGACCGCACTCAAAAATGACTTAAAAGGCATTGCACATCAAGAAATTACTGGATTGACACATAAACAACGATTGTTTATTAGGCAAAGTACGAGTGAAGCACTCAAAATTTTGAAACAATTGACACAATCAGAGAGCATTAAAACTAACTTGAAACGGGCCGAACGTTTAGCCTTGGTAATTTCTCATATTAGTCAATTGCTTGCTCTGACAGACGCCCATTTACCACAAGAATTTCAGTTACTTGAAAGTCAGCTGGATAAAATTACAAGGCTTCAGGCGCAAGACGATGTGGTGAGTGGCAGCGAGCAGATTTCTGAAAATGGTCAGTCACAAACAATATTGAGTTTTGATGTGTTAGAACGCGCCATTTATCACAAAAAATTTGTTGCACATATTCGTAAATTATTAGTAGTAAGTGAATTTTTACCCACTGCTGTGACAGACTTCTTGCGTGATGTGCCAGATACGTGGACGATGGAGCGAGATTTTGTGCATGACGACCGCAAACCAGTCCAATTAGTCCAATTACAAAAAAAGTCGCCCATTCTGCATTTGCAGGCGATGACTCAAGAGGATGTTGGTGAAATTATGATCATTGTGCCAACTGAGGAGCGTGTGAACCACTGGTATCAAAAAATAAAATATGCTGTGACAACGAATTATAATATCGTAGCTGAGGGTGTTACTGGTTCTTTGGAAAAAATTCAACGTCAAAGTCAAACAAACCGCCAAAATATTGTGATTGTAACACCCAAAATTTTTGGGACAATGTGGCAGCGAGATCAGGAATTACCAGCAATTGTGCTCGTTCCAGAGCGTGATGTATGGCAGCCCGTTGCAAGACTTGCTTCCGTATTAAACCAAATGCAAAGGCACCAATCAGCTATGTTAGTGACACAATTAAATGCCATGCAGCGTAATCGATTCAAACAACAGCTATCAATAGTGCCCTTTGATGTTGATCATGATTTAGTGACGCAATATCATGAAATTTTTAGTCATCGTTAATTTTCACGGCCAAGGGCGACATTTATTTGGTACAATATATTTGTATGTGCGTAAAGGAGTAACATCATGATGCAATTTAAGGACGACATTCGAATCCGTCAGCGTCGCCGTCAAACTCGCATTCATTGGGCAAGAGTTTGGTTTTTAATTATTGGTGCTGCTATTGTGTTGGGAACATTGACACTTGGCTATTTCTATCTGTCTTTATCACCAATGCGGCAGGCGGAATCACGTATCGAAGCACTTGTTCGTCAGAAATCAGACATTGTTACCGTAACGCAAGTTTCAGTTGATTACCGGGACCGTACGACCTATGCAGCGTCAGGTGAAACTGCCAGTGGTGCGAAGAAAGTTGCAATTGTACAAGATAACAAAGTAAAAACTTATAGTCGTTCTGAAGGTATGTCAAATGCGCAATTACGATCACTGTTGCTTAAAACTTATCACCCCAAAAAATTATATAGTGCTAATATTAGCCGCTATAAAAAAGTTTTAGTCTGGGAAATCAGTTACAAAGCGCAAAATAATAAGCTCAACTACTTAACGCTAGATTTTAAAACAGGTAAGGTGTATCGCGCCATATCTGGCATGTAATTAAGGAATGATGAAATGAATTTATCAGATAGAGTAACAGCTATTACCGCATCACCAACGTTATCAATGAATGCTTTGGCAAAAGAAATGCAGTCACAAGGTATCGATGTCATCAATTTGGGTGTTGGCGAACCGGACTTTCAAACGCCTCAAAATATTGCCGAGGCGGCAATTGCGGCAATAAAAGCAGAAAAGACAAGTTTTTATACGCCATCAAGTGGCTTACCTGCACTGAAACAAGCCATTACGGATCGTATGTATGCTCGCTATCAAGTACGCGTTGGTACGGAAAATGTGACGGTTACGACTGGCGCAAAGTTAGCATTATATGCGTTGATGCAAACTTTACTCAATCCTGGAGATGTTGTTGTAACTGCAGCGCCAGAATGGGTGAGTTATGTTGAGCAAGTTAAATTAGCTGGTGGAAAGTTGTTAGAAGTTCATTCTAAGAATGAGGCTTTAAAGTTGACTGTTGCAGATTTGGTAAATCTTTCTGAACCAGTTAAGGCAGTTATTATTAATTCACCTACTAATCCAACTGGTCAAGTTTATTCTCGCGAAGAAATTCAACATATTCTTGATTGGGGATCAGAAAATGATGTATTTATTATTCTAGATGAGATATATGGCCAATTAGTTTATAATGGCGTGACCTTCACCTCTGGGCTCCAATTAGCTGACATTAACACAAGTAATATGATTATTGTAGATGGTGTTTCAAAAGCCTACGCTATGACAGGGTGGCGGATTGGTTGGACAATTGCTCAGCCAAAAGTTATTCAGGCAATGAATAAGTTGCTTGGACATTTGACATCGAATCCTACGGCTGCAGCACAATATGCTGCTATTGAAGCGCTCAATGGTGATCAAACAACAGTTGAAACAATGCGACAGGCATTTGAAGACAGATTAAATAAAACATTTGACGAGCTGAATCGTGTGCCAGGTCTGCATGTTGATGTGAAACCCCAAGGCGCGTTTTATCTGTTTCCAAAGGTTGACGCACAAGCGTTATTGGCTGTTGGTGTTGCTAATACGACAGAATTATCCACTAAAATTTTGCAAGAAGCACACGTGGCGGTGCCTTCAGGAGAAGGATTTGGTATGCCTGGGTATTTCCGTTTGAGTTATGCTAAGGATCAAACCACTTTAGATGAAGCAATAAATAGATTAACCGATTTCTTTAAAAAATATATGAAAGAATAAGAGACAGATGACTGAAGAGATTCCGACAATTCAAATTATTGATGCCAAAAACTATGTTGGCAAGACCGTTAAAATTGGGGCTTGGTTGCGCCAAAAAAGAGGTAGTGGTAAAATTGCCTTTTTGCAATTGCGTGATGGGACTGCTTTTTTTCAAGGTGTTGTTGCTAAAGCGGATGTATCAGAAACTGTTTTTGAAACCGTAAAAGGGTTGAAGCAAGAAACAAGCTTGTACGTTATTGGAGAAATTCATGAAGATTCACGGTCATCATTTGGTTATGAAATAGCCGTTTCTAATCTTGAAGTGATTGGTGAAAGTCATGATTATCCGATTACACCAAAAGAGCACGGTACGGATTTTTTGTTTGATGAACGACACTTGTACTTGCGTCATTTAAAGCCATTCGCAACATTAAAAATACGTAACACATTGATTGCGGCTTCTTATGAATTCATGAATCAAGAAGGATTCACAAAATTGGATGCGCCATTTTTGACAGGTTCTGCCGCCGAAGGGACAACTGAACTATTTGAGACAGACTACTTTGGCGAATCGGCGTTTTTGGCACAAACTGGTCAATTATATGCGGAAGCTGGTGCAATGGCATTTGGTAAGGTCTTTACTTTTGGTCCAGCTTTTCGTGCAGAAAAGTCAAAAACGCGTCGTCATTTGACTGAGTTTTGGATGATTGAGCCAGAAATGGCGTTTATGCACCAAGAAGAAAGTTTGGTATTCCAAGAACGGTATATTGCCTTCTTGATTTCAAAAGTACTTGAGAAAAACGAGCAAGAATTGGACATTCTTGAACGTGATAAGGACGTTTTGCGTTCCTATACACAATTGCCTTATCCGCGTGTGAGTTATGATGACGCGATTAAGCTTTTGCAAGACAATGGTTTTGATGTTGAGTGGGGTGTTGATTTTGGTTCACCTGAAGAAACATTTTTGGCCAATCATTTTGCTAAACCAGTGTTCATCATTAATTATCCAAAAGCAATTAAAGCGTTTTATATGAAGAAGCACCCAACGCGCGATGATGTGGTGATTTCTGCTGATTTGTTAGCCCCTGAAGGATATGGCGAAATTATTGGTGGGTCTGAACGTGAAGATGACTACGACACATTGAAAGCTCGCATTGAAGAGCAAGGGTTAGACATGTCTGAATATGAATGGTATTTGGATTTACGTCGCTACGGTTCAGTACCACATTCTGGATTCGGACTTGGCCTTGAGCGCATGGTCACATTTGTTACTGGTGAGGAACATATTCGTGAAGCAATTCCTTTCCCACGTATGACAAATCGTTTGAGACCATAAAAGATGATATCATTAGTGTATAATTATGGTACACTATTGATGAAAAAGAAACGTCCAAGATATTCTTGGACGTTTTTAAAACAGAGGGAATATGACGTTAGAGCAAAGACTACAACAGTATATTCAGGCTGGTAACAGCAGTATAAGCAATGAATTATTACAGCATTATCAAGACATTGGGCTGGATAATGACGATCTCGTGCTGTACCTTCAAGTTCAGAGAATTCAAGATCGTGGTGATCAAGCGACGCCCGCTGCTGTGGCGCAGATTATGCACACCACTGAAAAAGTAGTGATTCAACGTTTACAAAGTTTGATTAAACGTGAGTTGATGCAAGTAAAAGGTGGCGCTATTCAAACTGAAGTTTACGATTTTACACCGCTATTTGATAAATTATTAGGTGGTAAAATTGTTGAACATAATGAATTGCTATCAGATGGTAAAAGCACCCGCCGGCAAATCATGCAGACACTTGAATCAGAGTTTGGCAGGCCACTATCACCAATGGAAATGCAAACAATTGGCCATTGGTTTGACCAAGATCATTTTGAGCCAGTTATGATGATGCTTGCTATTCAAGAAGCGGTTGCTAACAACGCCCGAAGTTTACGTTATATTGAGACTATCTTGATTAATTGGCAACGTGACAATATTACAACGCCTCAGGCGGCTGAAGTTGCAAAGCAAAGGCGTCGTGGCGTCACATACACTAATTTTATTGATTGATTATTTAAAGACGATTTGATAACGATCATCTAAGTGAAAGCCAAATATTGGCTGTTTGTTTGGTGCTAATAATGTCGTGTGAGATGATGAAGCTTTTAAACGGGAAAATAGCTGTCCCAAAGTCATTGATTTACTGCCTAAAACAAATAACACCTCATGATGAGTATCATCGGCGTAAGCTAATGTTGTGACTGGATAACGATTAGCATCGTTTTCCCAAAATAAGCTTGTTTTGGTTGACATATAGCGTGTTAAATCTTCTAAGTCTGATAATTTCATAAATTCATTATAAAGGAAAATCATGGAAAAAACATATCATTTAATGGCGACTGCAGCCGCCGGTCTAGAATCACTGGTTGGTAAAGAGTTAGAACGGTTGGGATACGACCACCAAGTTGAGAATTATCGCGTCAGGTTTGATGGCACGCAGCGTGATATTTTAAATACCAATATCTGGTTGCGTACTGCGGATCGGATTAAAATTATCGTAGGTGAATTTGATGCCACGACATTTGATGATTTATTTGAAAACGTTAAAGCGCTGCCTTGGGAAGACTATCTCAATTATGATTCTGAATTTCCTGTGGCCGGCCGTTCCAAAAAGTCAGAATTATTTAGTGTACCGGATGTTCAAGCGATCACCAAAAAAGCGATTGTGAATCGTTTGCAAGATGCCTATCATATCAGAACTCGTTTGCCTGAAAATGGTTATTTTGCACAATTAGAAGTGATGATTGATAAAGACCATGTGATTGTCACGTTGGATACGACAGGGGAATCATTATTCAAACGTGGTTATCGTGTGAACAAGGGTGGTGCGCCATTAAAGGAAAACTTTGCTGCTGCGCTAGTTTTGCTGACTAATTGGCACCCTGATCGACCATTTGTTGACCCTACTACTGGTTCCGGAACAATTGCAATTGAGGCTGCATTGATTGGGCGCAATATCGCTCCAGGCTTGATTCGTGACTTTGATGTTGAGCAAATGGATTGGTTTGATAAGTCTCTGTCAGATAGTGTACGTGATGCGGCCGAAGCCCAAGCAGACTACGACAGAACGCTAGATATTGAAGGCTTTGATATTGATGAAAATATGGTAGCAATTGCCACGGAAAATGCGAAACATGCGGGTCTTGGTCATGACATTACGTTCAAACAATTGGCAGCTAAGGATTGGACGACAGACAAAATTAACGGTGTATTAGTGGCTAATCCGCCTTATGGGGAACGTTTAGGAGAGTTAGATGCTGCTCGAGAACTATACCAACAAATGGGGGACGTTTATCGCAAACTACCAAGTTGGAGCAAGTATATTTTGACTAGTGATCTTGAATTTGAACAAAGTTATGGTGAAAAAGCCACAAAGCGTCGCAAGTTATATAATGGTGCTTTACGCGTTGACTATTTCCAATATTGGGGTAACCGTGTGAAATAAAAAACAACGATTGTGCACAATGTATAATCGTTGTTTTTATTTTTGTTCATAGTTGGCATGACGTGCTATCATCTCATTGTTAAAATAAATTAATAATGAAATGAGGATAATGTTAATGATTGAAAAAAATATTGATGCTAGCAAACTTTTCGCCAGCGCGCTTGCAGATGTCAAGCCAAGTCCGATTCATGCTTTTGATGAAAAAGTGAGTGATTTACCAAATATTCTGAAATTGACGATTGGTGAACCAGATTTTTCAGTGCCAGATCATATCAAACAAGCTGCGGTGGCAGCCATTATGGCAGATGATTCTCATTATTCTGTTTCTGCTGGGACAAACCAGCTGCGTCAGGCTGCTAGTCACTTTCTAGCAGATAGATATGACATTCATTATGATGCCAATACTGAAATTTTAACGACAATTGGTGCTACCGAAGGACTTTATGCTATTTTGTCAGCTATTTTAGATGAAAATGATGAAGTGATTATTCCAACGCCAGCTTATCCCGTTTATGCTGCAATGACAAGATTAAATAAAGGTAAGCCGCTATTAGTTGACATATCGCAAGATGATTTTATATTAACGCCTGATCATCTCCGTGATATTTTGGCAAATCACAATCATGTCAAGGCACTTATTTTGACTAATCCTTCAAATCCCACAGGCGTGACTTATTCTGCAGAAGCCTTGTCGGATCTTGCTGACGTTTTGCGTGGCACAGATGTTTTGGTAATATCTGATGAAATTTATAGTGAATTGCGTTACGATGATCACCATGTGTCAATGGCAACATTTTTGCCTGACCAAACATTAGTCATTAATGGTGTGTCAAAATCTCACGCAATGACAGGCTATCGTATTGGTATTGTTGCTGGGCCGGCCGCTTTAATCACACCAATCAACATGGTTCACAGCTTTATTATTATGACGCCATCCAATCCAGCAATGGCAGCGGCAACAGAAGCTTTTGATAGTAGTTTGAGTGAAAGTGATACTGAAACAATGAAAAAAGCGTACCGTGATCGACGTGATTTTTTGGTCTCGAAAATGAAAGCGCTTGGCTTTGAAATGGCGACACCAAATGGCGCTTTCTATATTTTTGCTAAAATTCCTGAAACTTTGAATCAAGATGATGTGGCTTTTGCGTATGATTTAGTTGATCAAGAGAAGTTAGCAGTAGTACCTGGATCAGGATTTGGACCTGGTGGTGAGGGCTATGTTCGCTTGAGTTATGCAGCTTCAATGGCAATGCTGACAGATGCCATGGATCGATTATCGTCATACTGTGCGAATAATAGTGCAATAAAAATAAGTTAGTTTTATCTGTGGCAGTTATGATAAAATGAATAAGGTAGATTGCAAGAATTAACCGAACACTGCAAACTGCTGAAAAACCTTTCGTGGTGATTGCCAGTTGAGTGTTTTCATTGGTCTCGCATTGATCCAATGATTAATTTGATCTAATTCTTTGGCGCTA
>NZ_MOWQ01000016.1:0-35590 GCF_002095565.1 Leuconostoc sp. BM2
CCACAGATTCGTTTGTTCAAAGTTTTGTTCAGTTTTCAATGTGCTACTTATTGCCCCTTGAGACAACTATATTATCTTATCACCTTGTTCTTGCCTTGTCAACTACTTTCTTCGTTGACTCGCTCAAACTCTCGGCTCGTTGCCTCTTGGACAACTATTAAAACTATACGCTCTTTTTTCCCTTTGTCAATACCTTTTTTCTGTTTTATTCAATTATTTTTTCAACAGGCTTATTACTGCCTAAAAATAGGCAATTGACTAATTCGCTCAGCAGCTGCTATCAAACGTTCCGCTTCAACCGTCAGGCCCACGCGAATGTACCCTTCACCACCATCACCAAATCCAGATGCATCTGCAACAGCGACATTAGCCTCTTCCAGTAGCAGATCTGCAAACGTGCTTGACGTATAACCCTCAGGTACTGGCATTAATACATAAAAAGCGCCTTTAGGTACATAGGGTGTCCAACCAAATTTGGTCACTGCCGTAACAAATGCATCCCGTCGCTTCTCATATAAAGCAACTAAGTTCGAAACCGATTCTTGACGGGCTGTTTGATTTGCCAATGCTTCAATCGCTGCATCTTGTACCGCTGGAAAAAGTGATACAAATAAATGGTCTTGAATCAGATTAAGCGCTTCAATCATCTCAGCATTACCTACTGCAAACCCAACACGCCAGCCCGCCATATTAAAGGTTTTTGAAAATGTATATGTTTCAATTCCCACTGATTTAGCGCCTTTTGTTTGTAAAAATGACAGTGGTTTTTGACCGTCAAATCCAATAGCGCCATAGGCAAAGTCTGATACAATGCCAACTTGCTTTTCTTCAGCAAAAGCGACCGTATCAGTATAAAACTTGGCAGTTGCAACCGCCCCTGTCGGATTGTTTGGATAGTTTAAATAAAGAAACTTCGCCTTTTCAGCTGTTTTGTCATCAATATCATGATAGTCAATCAAAAAATCATTCTCTCGCTTGAGCGTAACTGATTCATATTTAACCCGTCCCAACGCTACCCCTGACAAATAATCTGGGTATCCTGGATTAGGTAACAAGAGCAACTCTCCCGGATTCATTAACGCCCAAGGTAATTCAACTAAACCGATTTTTGATCCAGCTAAAATGGCCACTTCCGTGTACGGATCAATGGTTACACCATATTCATCATGATAAAACTGGGCAATCGCTTCCTTAAAACGCATTTCGCCACGAAAAAGCGAATACTTATGATCAGCTGGTTTTGCTGTTGCATCCTGCATCGCTTTGACAATATAATCCGGCGTGGGTTGATCTGGGTTACCTTGTCCCAAATTGATGACATCATACCCTGCCGCAATTTTTGCGTTTACTTTTGCCACTAATGAGGCAAAAAATTGTTTTGGAAGTGTTTTTAGTAAGTCAGATTCTTCAAAATGCATTTTCTTTACCTCGCTTAACGGTATAACTCAGGACGGCGGTCGCTAAAAACCGGTATCTGGCCACGAATTGCTGTTTCATCGGCAATATCTATGTCAGCTGTGACTAACATATCATCAGCATCCGTGCCTTGTGCTACAATGTTGCCTAATGGGTCAATTACTAGTGAACGACCACCAAAGGTGTTGTCTCGGTCACTACCAACACGATTTGCAGCAACGACAAATGCTTGATTTTCAATTGCGCGTGCTTGTAATAAAATTTGCCACTGCGCAATACGTTGTATCGGCCATTCTGCTGACACATACAAAATTGCTTGTGGGCCACTTGACATCATGGTCCGTAACCATTCTGGAAAACGAATATCGTAACAAATCACACCAGCTGACAAGACACCTGCCAATTCGAATGTATTCGGTTGGCTACCTGCAGCAATATATTTTTCTTCGTTCATTAAGCCAAATAAATGCGCCTTATCATAACGTGCGACCTGTTGACCTAACTGATTAAAAACAAACATTGTGTTAAAAAATTGCCCATCACGCATTGTTGCAACCGAACCACCAACAATATTGAGTTGATATGTTTTGGCTAATCTGGCTAATAACTGACGACTCCGTTCGCCATCATTGTCTGCTAATTGTGGCAAATCAGTCAGTGCATAACCAGTGTTCCACATTTCAGGGTAAATTAAAATATCTGCCCCTGCCTCAGAAGCTTTCTGAGCGTATTGTGCCACGGTTTGTTCATTTACCTCAGGTTGTCCTAAAGCAATATTCATTTGTGCAATAGCAACTTTTAATGTCATAACAACTCATTTCTCAGTGAAAGTTAGATTAAGGAAACTTAGGATATTGATCAAAATCTGGATCGCGCTTTTCTTTAAATGAATCACGACCCTCTTTTGCTTCATCTGTGGTGTAGTACAACATTGTTGCATCCCCAGCAAATTGTTGCAAGCCAGCTAAACCATCCGTATCTGCGTTCATAGCCGCTTTAATAAAGCGTAGGGCAGTTGGTGATTTTGTCAACATTTCATCAGCCCATTCAATTGTCGCTGTTTCAACTTCTGCCAAAGGGACAACACGATTAATCCAGTTCATTTGATAGGCTTCTTGCGCAGAATAAAAATGGTTCAAAAACCATACTTCCTTTGCACGCTTATGACCAATAACACGTGCCAAATAACCCGAACCATAGCCAGCATCAAATGAGCCAACCATCGGCCCAGTTTGTCCAAATTTCGCATTGTCAGCGGCAATTGTAAGATCCGCAACTAACTGCAAAATATTACCGCCACCAACAGACCACCCTTTGACCATAGCAATAATTGGTTTTGGAATAATTCGCATGAGACGTTGCAAATCAAGCACGTTAAGACGTGGAATACCATCAGCTCCAACATAACCACCATTGCCACGCACTTTTTGATTACCACCAGAAGAAAACGCCTGATCGCCAGCTCCTGTCAAGATTATAACGCCTATTTCAGCGTTGTCACGAGCTAATGTAAAGGCATCAATCATATCTGAAACCATGCCAGGTGTAAACGCATTATGAGTTGACACATCATTCATTGTGATTTTGGCAATTTTACCAGGGTTCTTACCATCTGTGTTTTTTTCAAACAAGATTTCGTCGTATGTTTTGATAGCTTTCCAAGTTGTCATTTGTTATACTCCATTCAGAAGGGAAATTAGTTATATGAATATTATAGAACTTTTAGGCCTAAAAACCACATTATTAGCTGCAGAAAAAACAATTGTTGAAGTTGAAGTCACTGATAAGCTGATGCAACCCTTTGGCATTGTTCATGGCGGCATCAACGCCCTCTTAGCCGAAACAGCTGCTTCATTAGGCGCTAATGAGGCTAATGACAACAGTCAGATACCTGTTGGTGTTGATATCCAAGTTGCGCATTTAAAGGCCGTCTCGCAAGGTCATTTAATTGCAACAGCCACGCCAATCTCTGTTGGTCGTACTTTGCAAGTATGGGATGTTAAGATTCGTGAAAGTATCAAAAATGAGCTAACCAGTACAGCCACTGTAACGCTGATCAATAAATCCCGACCTGTTTAAAAAGTCAGTTGTATTTGACCTATGCTAGAAATCTTCCAGTCTAGGTCAAATACAACTGACTTTTTATTTAGTGAACCATTGCGCTAATTTATTGACTTTAGGTTGGCGAGCAGCAATTTCAGCCTCACGGGCCAGTTCTTCATCAGTCAATGTTTCATAAGGTAACATCTCTAAGCGCTCATATTTTGGTCGATTCACAACCAGACGGGCAATATAGTTTGGGGCAATTGGATTGCCTAACGAGCGTACACCATCAATCGTTCGTGTAATGGCCCAATCAGAAATACCGGGATCAAGTTGCACATCATCAGTGATAATTGCCGTACTACCTTTAATCATTTGCTGGTAATACAAGGCCGCATAGCTGGAAATTGGGCCGTACCCGACAAATTCAATATTACGAGCATGTACGTCACGGCGTGCATTTTTAAAGGCAGTTAGTAGGCTTTCTTGCCGATAAAAGCCAGCTTGCAAATGGTCGCTTGTGACAAATAAAACCCCTTGCTGTGTCACTTTGATTTTGTCTGTCATATAATCAGTTACTGCCGCTTCCGGCTCTGAAAAAATAACACGCAATGTTTTACTGACAATCTTGGCCGGCTTTTGTAAGTTTGTATACACACCGGGCGCAATTTCTTGATCATTTTCACTTAGAATTCCTGTCATCTTTTCTCTAAGTAAGAAATCGTGAAAAACAAAATTGCCTGTACCTGCAGATACCAAATCGACGGTATAAAAATGATACTGATCCGGCACTTCAATCGTCAACTGTTCCGCATTTTTACTAAATGTCTTAATGACCTGAAATTGTTCATCAAAAAAAGTGATGCTTAGATAGGCAAACATGCGCTCACTCATGTCAATATGACGGATTACTTCATAAGTTTTTCCTTGCTGTAATCGTGGTAAATCCGCAATCGGTTTGTCATTTAAATCATGACGTTGTGACTGCCAGCGTGCAATAATGTGTCCACTTGGCAAAAAATAGTGTTCATAAAACACCTCATTCAATGCTCGAAAATCAACTGTTGCCCCTTGTAGTGCCAGTAATTGTGTTTGCGGTTGCCAATAAATTTGATATTGCATCATTCGTCCTCCGCTAGCCGATTGTCTCGCAATTGCGTCAACTGTGTCATCATAAAATCAACCATTTCATCAATCTTTTCATTATGATAACCCGCTTCAACCTGATGCGTTAATAAGGCATGGTGTGTGTCAAGATAATCAAGTAATTCAGGTAAACTGTCGCCATCATAATTATCTTGTGCCATCGTCAGTAACGCTACTGTTGTAGTTGACCAGTCCACAGTGCTAATATGTCGCCAAAGCTTCTGATTCAGAGATTCAGTATCATTTGGTCGCACATATCCTGTCAAGTGACGTCGAACATCTAATGTCCAGTCTTGATTGTATTGATGAGCAAATTCTGCATCAGCAGTTAATGTGCCTAAATTAATAATTGGTTTAGCTAATACTAGTGCACCGGGTTTAATGTCCCCAGCATAATACATCGCTGGGTAACTTCCCATTGAATATCCTGTCAAAATGACATCTTGTGATGTTAAATTAAGTTCCGCCATCGCGCGTTTAATGATGTCAATCACTGTTTGTTCATAGGCTGGCGACCCGACATCAAATGCACCACCTTGCATACGAGCATCTGTAAACAACAAATACGGAACACCTAATTGATTAAAAGCTGATGCCATCTCAAAACCATCGACATGTAATCGTGCCCCTGAAAAGTTGACCACTAATGGTTTAGGCAACGTCCCTGGATTGAAATAAGATAATACTTCCTCATCCTCAGATGTTAATTGCCACTGACCACCTGGCAATAAATGCCCCAAACCGTGACGAGAACGACGCTGGTGAACAACATGAAGCGTTAACTGTCCTTTGCCACTGCCTAAAACAATTATTTGATAACTGTCATAATCAGCAGGCGCTTGAACCTGCGTCATCCGCCGCAAAGCATCCCCTTTAATCATGTCTTGCGTTAAAATTGCACCATCGCGATAAAAGATGAATAGCAAAGCAGCAGCAGCTGTATCCGTTTGACGATAATCTAGCCAAATTTCGTTCGTTTGATTAGCAATGAAATCTGTTTTAAGTGTCTGTAATGTCCCAATTTGTTGCCATTCTGAGCCAAAATCACCTTCGAAGCGCGCCAAAAAACGACCCATACGACTAAAATGAATGCCACTTGGTACTGTTGGTAAAAACTGTGTTTCACTAAAACGCGTTGCAAATCCTTGCTGCCCAAGATAAAGGTCAGTCAAAATGCGCTTTGACACACGCTCTGGTGTTGTTTCACTAATCGCAAAGGCGCGTCGCTCGCTTAATATTGTTTGAAATTCAGGGGCAATCTGCGTTGCAAAATAAATCACCCGAAACGCTGGCCACTCCTGAATTTGACTAGATAATAATGAACTTTCTAACACATCATCAGTCAACACAACATAAGTTTGTTCTAGGATATAAGGGTCTTTTTGTGTCGCTAAAAAAGTAGGCAAATCAAAAATAGACGTGTAGTGCCAATCTAATGGTGCAGTAATTTCTGGCGTCCAATCAATGGCGCCAATTTGTAGAATAGATGTTGTCATATATGCCCCGTTATGATTTCACTTTATTAAAAATCTGTTGCCACTTTATCCAAAGCATCTCACTATTTGTCTCTTTAGCCAGTTCACGCGCTGCACGTTGTGTTTGATTAAACTTATCTTGATCATTCAAATACATGGGTAACACGTCCTGTAAGTCAGTTATGGCTGCCAACTGTTGCCCGTTTTCTTGTGGTAGTAAATAAGCTGTTGCCACTAAATTAATTTGTGGTACTGAAAATGTCAGTGCCAAAGACTGTAAAAATTGGTCCGGCTGTTCATCAAGGTCGACTAATACACGTGCCTGTGCCATTAACTGTTGTCGCTTTATTTCATTTTGACGTGTCACGATTTGGAAGCGTACTTTGAAAGCTGCTTGGCTGTCATCATCAATCAAACCATGTTCATTCTTAGCAGACAGGCTAGCTTGCTCCACCATAGCTTGAATTTCTGGATATGGCATCGTTGATTCAAAAATAATCACTGTATTAAGATCATTTTGTAATATGTTAATGAGTTCTGACACAACCACTTTTTGGTCTGCCAACGCCATTGATTTAGTGGCCCAATAAATGGTTTTAATGGGATGTGTCATATCATTGGACACTAACTCAACCTTGTTATCAGTTGGAAACGCAGGAATAGTGCTAATATTGGCATGATTTGGCAACTGTTGTGACAAATGTTCTTGATCAGCAAGTGTTTGAACAACATTGAAGCTGACTTTATCGTTTTCTCCAGATTCAATGGCTTGCCAATCATTAGCCGGCCAACTCATGATGACCGACTGGTCAAGCGACCAATCTTGGATGATTTCACGATTCAACTCACCACTAGCCATAATCACATTGCCCAAATCTGGTATCGCGCGTAGATGTGATTTCAAAACAGCTTTAACTAAGCTGTTTATATTATCAAATTGGGTTTGTGTCGTCCAATTTTGTTGCGTTGTGACTTGTCCTGTTAAGCAATCTTCTTGAATGGCAACCTGCCCACTGGGTGTCAAATAATCTCGACGTACTAGATTATCTTGCTCAAATGTCAGCACTTGTGACACAAAACCCCGATCATCAAGGACCAAGCGTTGTATGAGATGATCAGCTTCATACAAATCAATATGATCAAGCGCTGCATCCGTTTTGGGCGTCAAATAAACAGTCGCATAATGCTGCTGATTGACAGTCACTAATATTTGCCCTTTCAGTCTGACAAATAAGGCCCCTGTCGGCCAGCTTAAATCTGCTAATACTAAAGGTAATTGTGCTTTTAAATCAATATGTTGTAATTGATCAAAAGCTGACCAAACATTGGCTGATTCCAGTTGTGCGTCGGCCAATAATAGTCGTAACTGTGGTAAAAAATCAAGTACAACTAATTCAACTGTCTGTCCTTGTGACAAAAATAATTGTGCTTGATAGCGACTGTCATTAAATTGTGGCACGACAGCATTTGCATTATGCCAGTCCGGAATAATATGAATTTTCAATCTTTTTACCTACCCATCAACCATGTACTTAAAAACTGCGGCAACTTCTACCGCTACACTCTTTCCATTATATCAGGTTTCTAAAATGAACTTCATTGCGCCTTTTTAACAAATTATAAGCAATTATGACCGATATGACGTATTATTTGTTAAGTGATTATTATTGATATTTTGTTCATTTTTAATTCATTAATTTTATTGTTATGATTATATATGTGCAATTTTATGAATAGAGGTGTCGTTTTAATGGCTCAAGCACTGATTGCCTTGCTGTTCCAACCAACTTTTTCACCATGCCATGTCATTGATATTTTATTAATTTTGATGGGGCTTATTTGGCTCTCTAGTGAAGTAAAATTTTTATTAGTTTTTCTACTTATTTTTCTTGTAGTTGCATTTTTTCGTCACCGTCAATTACTATCGCAACAGCAGCACGAAATATCAATTACATACGATTATACACAATCCTTAGAAAAGGCAAATGAGGATTTCCGTTACTTCAAGCACGACTATCAAAATGTATTAGCGAGTTTAGCTTTCGCTATTCAAAATGGTAATTTACAAGAAGTTTCATGTGCCTATGAAACATTAGTATCAAGTAGCTTAACGACATTACCAAATCAAAAATCTCTCAACATTCATTTAATCGGCGACCCAAATCTACGCAGTTTATTACTAGTTAAACATCGATTGGCTACTGATACTGGTGTCACATTTTCAATAGATCTGCTAACAAGTTGTGATAGTCAAATCAGCCTAAACCTGTATCGCACAATTGCCATTCTGCTCGATAACGCTATTGAAGCGGCCGAGAAAACACAAGAAAAATTAGTTTGCTTAACCTTGCAACCATTAAATAACTTACACGTCATTCAAATTACCAACAGTATTGACCAGCCATTCGCCACCAATCATCTGACCAAATCAGGATTTTCCAGCAAACAAGGCCACAGTGGGATTGGCTTAACATTTGTAAAACATTATGTTAATCATCAACCTGATGTTTCACTGAGAACAACGCTCAGCCACGACACTTTTACACAAACACTCACTTTTGGAGCAACAAATGAATTTTTACGTACTTGAAGACGACCCAATTGGTCAGCAACGGATTCAGCATTATTTGCCAACCAGTTTTATAACTGATTCACCAACAAAACTACTCACGGCGCTTGCAGCAGACACTCATCCAAAAATTATTTTACTTGATTTAGAAATTAAAGGACTTCTTCACGCTGGTATTAATACAGCGAAAATGATTCGACAAACCGATTGTGTTTCTCCCATCATCATTATTACGACTCATGATGAATTATCATTACAAACTTTCCAATCACATATTAGTGCACTCGATTTCATTCAAAAAGCACAACCTGAAGCACAATTTGGTAAAAAGTTACAACATGCTGTCCAAATGGCCTATCAACGATTAAATCAATTTGACCTTAAAATGCCAGTCTGGCTGACAATTCACAATGGCGCACACACTGAAACTTTTGATTTGAATACAATTTCTCATGTGAATAGTAACAATGGGCGTCACTATATCAATGTTCATCAATCAAATACGACGACTCAAATACGCAATACAATCAAACAAATCAACCAATCTCACGATAAATTTCTTCAAATTCACGCTTCATTTTGTGTCAATCACGATTTTATTCAACAATACCGCCTAAAAGACAAAACGCTTTTGTTAACCACAGGTGATTTATTACCTGTTTCACGACGTTTCAAGCATAATTTGTCGTATCTTCAATCATGATAAAAAAGAGTATCTCAATTAATATTGAGATACTCTTTTTAAATATTATTCTGAATCATCTTGTGCACGATCTAATAATTGTGAGACTTGGTCAATTTGTTGATTATCAAGTGGTGCATGGTCAGATGTTTCACGTGAAACATCTTCATCTGCTACTTCTTCTTGCTGATCAACTTTTGCCAAAGTTGCAACTTGTGCCTCGTCTTCAAGCCTTATCAAACGAACACCAAGTGTTGCACGACCAGTTTGACTAACTGAATCTACGCTAAATCGTATCATCACCCCTTGGGTAGTCGTCACCATAATGTCTTCTTGCCCATTGACAATTATCATACCTGCCAATGGCCCATTTTTCTCTGTAATATTCGCCGTTTTGATACCTTTACCACCACGACCTTTAATCGGATACTCACTGACCGGCGTTTGTTTACCATAACCTTTTTCAGTAATAACCAACACGTTGTCATTGTCGTGTAAGACATCAGAGCCAATTACCCAGTCACCTTCACGCAAACGAATACCACGAACACCAGCAGCGGAACGACCCATAACGCGAACATCCGCCTCCGCAAAACTAACTGAATAGCCATTGTGCGTTGCAATGATAATATTTTGTGTCCCATCAGTAATTTCAACGGATAGCACTTCATCATCATCATGTAACGTAACAGCTTTTAGACCATTAGTACGAATATTTGAAAATTCGCTCACTGCCGTACGCTTGACAACACCTAAGCGTGTAACGAAGAATAGATAGTCTTTACTTTCACTAGCCTCTCCACGAACGTTGACCACTGTTTGAATTTTTTCATCTTTTTCAAAATTTAAAAGATTCACAACGGGAATTCCTTTGGCTTGGCGCCCATACTCAGGCACTTCGTAGCCCTTCATACGATAGACTTTCCCTTTGTTGGTAAAGAACAGCAGTGTATCATGCGTTGATGTTGCAACCATTTGATCGACGAAATCTTCATCATGGACGTTCATGCCTTGCACGCCACGACCACCACGATTTTGCGCCTTAAATTCAGCGGTTGGTACACGCTTGATATAGCCACTATTCGTCAATGTTACAATGACATCTTCTTCTTCAATGAGATCCTCATCTTCAATGCTCATCACATCGCCGACTTGTAGTTCGGTACGTCGCGCATCACCGAATTTCGTCTGAATTTCTAATAACTCATCATAAATGATTTGATCCACACGCTCTTCGTGTGCCAAAATATCCTTCAAATCAGCAATTAATGCGACAAGTTTTTGATATTCATCCTCAATTTTGTCGCGTTCCAAACCAGTCAGACGAACCAAACGCATATCCAAAATGGCCTGTGCTTGTTTGTCAGATAGTGAATAATCAGCAATTAACCGTGTTTTCGCGATTTCAGAAGTAGCTGACGCACGGATAATACTGATAATGGCATCAATATGATCCAGAGCAATGCGCAAACCTTCTAAAATATGAGCACGTGCTTGTGCTTTTTGCAAATCAAAGGCAGTACGGCGACGAATGACTTCACGCTGATGCGCTAAATAAGCAACAAGAATTTCCTTCAAACTCATTGTTTTTGGTGCGCCATGATCAATCGCTAGCATATTAAAACTAAAGCTAGTCTGCAATAATGTTTGCTTGTACAAATTATTTAAAATAACGCTGGCTGAGGCATCTCGACGGACGTCAATAGAAATTCTCAGTCCTTCACGGTCTGATTCATCTCGAATGCCGGTGATGCCATCAATTTTCTTCTCACGGGCTAATTCAGAAATGCGCTCAATCAAACGTGCTTTGTTGACTGCATATGGCAATTCAGTCACAATAATTTGTTCTTTGCCGTTTTTTGTTGGCTCAATGTCGACTTTAGCACGAACAGTTACAGTACCGCGGCCTGTTTCATAGGCACGACGAATACCAGACTTTCCCATAACAATGCCGCCTGTTGGAAAATCAGGTCCGGGCAATGCCTCCATCAAATCTGCAGTCGTTGCTTCAGGCTTTTTCATCAAAATATGAAGTGCCGAAATAACTTCCCCAAGATTATGAGTCGGAATATTGGTAGTCATACCGACCGCGATACCAGTAGCGCCGTTAACCAATAAATTAGGGAAACGTGCCGGCAAGACTTCAGGCTCACGCTCTTCACCATCATAGTTAGGCACAAAGTCAACCGTATCTTTATTCAGATCCCGGACCATTTCCATGGCAACTTTACTTAAGCGTGCTTCGGTATAACGCATAGCAGCAGCGCCATCCCCATCAACAGAGCCGAAGTTACCATGCCCATCAATCAACATGTGTCGATATGAGAATGGTTGTGCCATACGAACCATTGATTCATAAATAGCTGAATCACCGTGCGGATGATACTTACCCATGACATCACCGACGATACGCGCTGATTTTTTGTGTGGTTTATCTGGCGTGTTACCTTGTTCAATCATCGAATATAAAATACGACGGTGAACCGGCTTCATACCATCACGAACATCTGGTAAGGCACGCGCCACGATAACTGACATGGCGTATGACAAGAATGATGTTTTCATTTGTTCTGACAAATTCGCGTTTTTAATGCGACTATCATTTGATTCAGACATGCTGCTTAACTCCTTGTAAGTATTTTGAATGATTTTACATTACGTAAATCATCTGGATGGCAATTATTAAATATCCAAGTTCTCAACAAAGACAGCATTGTCTTCAATAAACTTACGACGTGGCGGTACATCCCCACCCATTAACATATCAATAACTGCTTCGGCTTCCTCAGCATCAGTTGGGTCAACTCGTAACAAACGACGGTTCTGCGGATCCATGGTTGTATCTGCTAGCTGATCATAATCCATTTCCCCTAGTCCCTTATAACGTTGAACTTTTGGTTTAATATTGGATGGTAATTGTGACAAATAGTCTTCAAGTTCTTCATCAGAATCAATGTACGTCATTGATTTATTATTACCTAAGGCAACACCATAAAGCGGTGGCTGCGCAATATAAATATAGCCTGCGTCAACAAGTGGTCGCATATAGCGATAAAATAGCGTTAACAATAGTGTTCGAATATGGGCACCATCGACATCGGCATCTGTCATAATAATAACTTTGTGGTAATTGGCTTTTTCAACATTAAAGTCATCACCAAATCCAGTCCCCATTGCTGTAAACAATGAGCGAATTTCTTCGTTGGCCAACACACGATCCAATGAAGCTTTCCCAACATTTAAAATTTTGCCTCGAATTGGCAAAATAGCTTGCGTCAAACGGTTACGTCCTTGCTTAGCCGAACCACCGGCTGAATCACCCTCAACAATAAATAATTCTGAAATTTCAGGATCATTTGAGGTATTATCAGCTAGTTTACCTGGCAAATTACCAATTTCCAAACCAGATTGTTTGCGTGTCATTTCGCGTGCACGCTTGGCAGCTAAGCGTGCTTTTTGGGCTAAGACACCTTTTTCGACAATTTGCTTGGCAACTGCTGGATTTTCCATCATGAAACGGCTAAACGTTTCTGAGAACATCCGGTCCGTTGCTTGACGTGCATCGGAGTTACCTAATTTAGTTTTGGTTTGTCCTTCAAATTGTGGATCTGGATGCTTGATTGACACGATAGCAGTCATGCCTTCGCGCACATCTTCCCCTGTCAAACTTTCTGCATTATCTTTGAGCTGACCATTTTTGCGAGCGTAATCATTGATCACACGTGTTAAGGCTGTCTTAAAACCAGTTTCGTGCGTCCCACCTTCATAGGTATTGATATTGTTAGTAAACGTCCGCAGATTGTCTTTAATATCGGTAGTGTACTGTAAGGCAGCTTCCACCACAATGCCATTTTCTTCACCCTCAACATGGACAGGTTCAGGGAAAATAGCAGTCTTGTCCTTATTCAAATAACTGACGTATTCTTTGATACCGCCTTCAAAATGGAAGCTTTCAGAAACGGCTTCTTCAGGTCGATTATCTGTGATTGAAATGCGCAAACCTTTATTCAAAAACGCCAATTCCCGCACACGTGTTAGTAATGTGTTGTAGTTATAAACTGTTGTTTCACGGAAAATATCTGCATCTGGCTTAAAATGAACAATTGTGCCACGCTCAATGGTGGGCTTTTCAGTCAATTGCTTCATCGGTGTGTTGACGCGTCCCACTTTGAAGTCCATGTAATAAACAGTATTATCACGAACAACTCTAACGTCCAAATCCGTTGACAAAGCATTGACAACAGAAGCTCCAACACCGTGTAAACCACCAGATACTTTATAACCGCCACCGCCAAATTTACCACCGGCGTGTAATACAGTAAAGACAGTTTCAAGAGCTGGCTTACCCGTTTTAGTTTGAATGTCGACAGGAATACCACGGCCATCATCGGTTACCGTGATTGAATTATCTTTTTCGATTGTGACGGTAATGTGTGAGGCAAAACCTGCTAATGCTTCATCAATCCCGTTATCAACAATTTCCCATACCAAATGGTGCAAGCCTTGCGCTGTGGTCGTACCAATGTACATGCCAGGGCGTTTGCGGACAGCTTCCAATCCTTCCAAAACTTGAATTTGATCAGCATTGTAAGCACCTGCTGCAGCATGAACGGTACTTGCTTGACGAATCTCGGCATCATCTGTCACGATGCCATCAATGTTCTCCAATGCTTCATTTTCGATATTCTCTGCCATATTATTTGCGTGTGAACAGATATAATCTGCGAACACATTCTCCTTTTCAATTTTCCGTTTCTAAGGTTATTTCACCATGTTTCACGTGAAACACTTTAGGCGTGTGAATCAGTTGTCGTGCCACATCAGTTAACGATGGCGCCGTGATAAAAGTTTGCACTTTATCCTGGATTGCCAACAAAAGATGGGTTTGCCGATTCGCATCAAGTTCGCTGAGTACGTCATCAAGCAATAATACGGGGTATTCCCCTGTTTCTTGTTGCATTAAATCAATTTCAGCTAACTTGACTGCCAATGCCGTGGTTCGTTGTTGCCCCTGCGAGCCAAAGACAGCGACATCATTGTCATTGACAATAAATTGTAAATCATCGCGATGTGGCCCTAAGAGTGTTGACCCCATCATAATTTCACGAGCACGTTGTTTCAACAGCGACGCTTCAAAGGCCGCTGTAACACCAGCCAAATCATCCTTTTCATCAAAATTAACTGAACTATTGTAAACAAGATGCAACGTTTCTCTTTGATCTGATATTTCAGCATGAATTGGTTGCGCAGCTTGTTCTAATTTTTTTAAAAATGACTCACGTGCTAGTAAAATTTGCGCCCCAACATTGACAAGTTGTTCTGATAAAACATCTAAAAAGACGGTGTCCGTTGTTTGTTTCAGTTGCAAACGTTTTAAATAAGCATTTCGCTCTTTTAAAATGCGCTTATATTGTGTCGTATTATACAGATAAAGCGGGTTCATCTGACCAAATTCCATGTCAATAAATCGGCGACGAACACTTGGCGCGCCTTTTACTAACTCCAAATCTTCAGGTGCAAACAAAATCACATTGAGTTGCCCAATGTATTGTGAAAGCTTGCTTTGTTCTAAATGATTAACGCGCGCTTTTTTACCTTTATTTGAAAAGTTTAGTGAGAGTGGCGTGTCACTAATGGCGCGCTTCACGCGACCACTAATTGTTGCTTCCTTTTCAGACCACTGAATTAAGTCTTTGTCACTACTGGTTCGATGCGATCGTGCCAAAGCCAGAACATAGATACTTTCTAGTAAATTTGTTTTGCCTTGCGCATTTTCACCTAAAAACACATTGACACCATCACTAAATTCAAGTGTCAAATCACCGTAATTACGATAGTTTTTAAGCGTTAGCGACTCGAGTTCCATGAAGATGGTCCCTTTGGATTATTGCGTTTTGGTCGACCAAATCCGCCCGAACGTGTTTGATTTTTTCGGCGCATATCTGCAAATCGAGCTTCCTTACGTGCCTTGGCTGCAGCCGCTTTCTGCGCTTTGATACGATCATCTCGAATGGTCTTTTTAGCATTGACTGCACGCGCTGCTTTTTGTGCGTCAGCCTCAGCGATTAGTTCGTCGACATTTTCAGCCAACTCAATGAGATAACGCTCACCTTCAATCTCGATTTCATCATGATCGTAGAGCTTTTTACCACGTCGATTTTCTGGTTCTCCGTTAAGCAAAACCGGATGATCCATCAAGTAGTATTTGGCTTGACCACCCGAAGAAATGATATTTTCTTCTTTTAGGAGTTGCGTCAACGTGATAAATTCAGTTGTTATATGTACGGTTGTTGTCAAAGTGGCGCACGCTTTCTTCACAGTAGTTACATCTAGTATTATACCATTTCTTAAGGTCAAAGTCTTAAAAAAACGGTCTAAAATTGCATATAAGCGATTTTAGACCGTTTGTGGGTAGTTGGTTTATTCTGAGTTAAACGGTTAATTTTAAGTTTTTAAGGGTTATTTGACTATATCCGATTAAAATGTTCGGACAGGTGTAATCAGTTGCAGTTGTTTGTTGTCAGTTTCACCAGCAGGTGTCAAAGTAAAGGGACGCAAATTACTTGTGAACTTAACATCAACACTTTTACCATTGAAAACACGTAACGCGTCACGGACATAATCAGGATTAAATGAAATATCTAAATCGTCCCCATCAATTGTCTGTGCGCCCAACTCTTCTTTGACTTGCCCTACTTCTTGAGAATTGCCAGTCAAAACAGCCGCACCATTTTTCAGCGATAGTTGGACAACGTTGTTACGACTTTCGTGACTCAGCAAACTAGCACGATCAATAGCACCTAATAATGCACTGGCTTCAATCGTAATAGCTGTTGTACTTTCTGTTGGAATCAAACGGTCTGTTTCCGGATAATTTCCCTCTAGTAAGCGCGTGTAGAATGTTGTGTGTCCCAAGTCAAATACAGCCTGATTTGCCGCTAATTTAATATCGACACGATCTTGACCTTCTAATAGTGATTGTAGCTCATTGAAAGCCTTAGCCGGAATAATCACATCGGCATCAACATCAGCATCTGTACCTGTTAATGTCACGATTCGTTGTGACAAACGGTGAGAGTCGGTCGTCACTGCTTTTACACTATTCCCAGTCAGTTGTAAATGAATACCTGTTAAAATTGGCCGACTTTCTTGTGTTGAAGCTGATATTTTTGTTTGGGAAATAATATCGACTAATTGCGCTGCTGAAACACTCAAACTTTGAACGTCTTCCATTTCAGGTAATTGTGGATAGTTTTGCACATCTTGACCATTAATTGTAAAGGCTGAAGCACCTGATGTGATAGCTGCTCGAAGGCCATCAATGGCTAGTGTCATATTGTCAGCAGGCAACCGTTTAACGATATTTGTGAAAAAAGTTGCTGGCAATGTAATGCCACCGGGTTGTGTAATGACGAGTTGTGCACTTGTATCTGATTGTGGAATCGTTGTTTCAATTGAAATATCTGCATTAGAGCCAGTGAGAATCAGTTCCTCATCATTTAAAACTAATTTGATATTTGTCAAAATAGGAATTGTTGTCCGTGAAGAAATAGCACGAGACACATCATTTAAGGCTTTAATAAATGCTTGTCGATTAATTGTAAATTGCATAAATAGGCTCCTTTTTACTTAACACCAATATACCAGCAATATGTTCTTAATAAAGATAAAAGATCTAGTAGTAATAATAAGGGGTGTGGAAGTTGTGGAAAACTGGGATGTGAATAAAGACATGTAAGCAATTAGTTGTTCACAAACCTGTTGGAAAACTTTGTCACTTATTACCAGTTATACACACGGCCTCTCGCCTCTCCTATTGCCACTATATCACGATAAGTGTGCTATTTGCCGTTTTTAATTTCGTCTGTTAGTGCATCAAGCATTTCTTTTGTGCGTGGATCACTTTCTGACTTTTCGGTAATTTTTGTGGTGGCATGTAACACACTAGAATGATCGCGGCCACCAAACGCACGACCAATATCTGGCAAACTTTCGTTAGTTAATGTTCGCGTGAGATACATGGCAACGTGTCGGGCTGTGACCAAATCCTTCTTGCGACTTGAACTTTTGAGGTCATCAATCGTTTGCATGTAGTAATCGGCTACCACTTGCTGTATTCTTTCGACTGTAATTTTGAACCCTTGATTAATGTTCAGGTCCCCTAAGATTTGTTGTGCCGTTTCCTTGGTTGCTGGCTTGTTCATATAGCGTAGACTGGCTTCAAATTTATGAAAGGCCCCTTCCAAACTTCGAACGTTGGAGTCAATCTTTTCAGCAATTAATTCCAATACATCATTTGGAATTGTCAGGCCATCTGATTCAGACAAGTTTTGCAAAATGGCAACACGCGTTGGTAAATCAGGCTTTTGAATGTCCATCATAATGCCCGCTTCAAATCGTGATGTTAATCGCGTTTGCAAATCGACTATTTCCGTTGGTAACTTATCAGAAGTCATAACGATTTGTTTACCATTTTTGGTGAGGACATTGAAAGTATTGAAAAATTCTTCTTGAACCTTCTCTTTTCCTGACCAGAATTGAATATCATCGACTAATAATAAATCAACAGAACGATATTCTTGTTTAAAAGCGGCAGTTGCCCCATCACCAGCTCGCAAAGATTCGGTGAAATCATTCAAGAAATCTTCAGCCGTGGCATATTTGATGTGTGCTGACGGCGTGGAAGCGGCATAAGCGTTACCAATGGCTTGCATCAAGTGAGTCTTCCCTAGTCCAACACCACCGTAAATCAAATAAGGATTGTAGACTTGTCCCGGTTCATCAGCTACTGCGCGCGCCACAGCGTAGGCATTTTCATTACCTGACCCAATGACGAATTTTTCAAATGTAAAATCGGGATTTAAATCGGATTCCCGTGTAAACGGCAAGTTATCAAGCGTTGGTGCAGCAGCTGTCGTTTTTGGTTGGGCAATTTGAAGGTCTGGCTTGATAAAGCCATCAGCAATGGTCATGGCAAATTGCACAAAATCCATTGAGTACTCGCGGTCCCACTGATCAATGATATCTTGCGCCATGTCGCTTGGGACAGATAGCGTCAAACTAGTATCTTCTAGCGTTATGGGTTTGAGTGGTTCTATATAGGTAGAAAAAGTCACACGACCGAGTTTTGTGAAAAATTCAGCTTGGACTTTAGACCACAATTCTTCTTTTGTGATTGGTTTAGTCACGTATCTCTCTCCTAAAAGCGTTCAAGTCAAAAATGACGATCAAACGCTGGTTAGATTTAGCGTCGATCATGGATTGAACTGACTGTGTTTCTAAAAGTTTAGAAGCAGTAGCAAAGATAATTATAACAATAAGAAAACGAGTTTTCCACAGGGTAACGACAACTTTAGAGAATATCAACAGTTGTGGACAACCAAAAAGCACGAATGTGGACAATGAGACGAACAAATGTGTGGGTTATCCACACATCAACATGATTATGCACAGGAAAACGTGTGAAAAGACAATATGCGAGGTTGGTTATCCACAATATCCACATGATAACGTGAACAACTTGTGGATATGTGGATAACTTGTGTAGGGCTTTGTTTATAAAAATTGCTAAGCCCTTGGGAATCAACAGCCTAGGGGATAAATATGGATAAGGTTGTGAATGTAAAGAAAAGTTTAAGAATTTTAAATTTTAAATGATTTTCTGAAAATCTTGTCTTACGCATGTGAAAAAATGGACAAAAAAAGAGGGACAATATCGCAAAAAATGCCCTTAATTTTTTGTAAGAGAATAAAACTTTTAATGGTAGAATAGTGCAAAGGAGAATGACATGCGGCATTTAGATTATACAGAACAAGAAAATTGGCGTCAGCCAGATGATACAGCTTATCAGTCACCAATCGACATTGCGACGCAGTCGGTTCAACCTCAAAAAACTGGGCAATTAGAGATTTCTTTCCAAGATAAGGTGCAATATGATGATCGTGAAATAGGCGAGCAATTCCTAGTTCATGGGCAGTTACGCCTTGATAATCAAATTTGGGAACTCGAACGCTTTCACTTTCATGATGGGGCAGAACACTTGGTGAATGGTCAACGACATGATGTGGAGACCCACTTTGTTTTTCAACATGAGGATCAAACCTTAGTATTGGCTAGTTTTGGGGATGTTAGTGCCAATGTAACAACTGGTGCTGTTCAGAATATCTATGATAATCAGGTCAATTCGGCAACATTGATGCGTTTGTTGCCAGATGATCATAGTTATTTCCACTATGTTGGCTCACTCACAACACCACCACTTCGTCATGATATTCAATGGCTTGTGTTGACTGAGCCTGTGGCTATTTCATCAGAAGATAAGGCGGTGCTACACGACCACTATCCAGATAATTACCGTGATATTCAAGCGATTAATGAACGAACAATTACTTATTATAATGATAAAAATTAATGCGATATGATCAGACTTACCGAATTTTAGGTAAGTTTTTTTAGTGAGTGGCAAGTACAAAAGAGTTCACAAAATTCACAAGTTGTTCACTTAAAAGTCGTCTTATCTTCCACCCCCCTAGTAGAATGAGGGTTAGGGGTGAAGATATGCGTCTAAAACAACAACTAACTTTAATAATTTTAATCACAATATTAACACTTACTGGACCTGTTCAAGCAGTTACTGCTTCGCAATTAGCGGACCATGATGACAGCAATACAACAACTAAAATGCGTTTGCCAAATGAGGGACGTTCTGACTTGCAGGAACTCATTCAACGTGTGGACGCTAATGTTGGTGAGCCATCTTCTGAGGAACCATCATCAGATCCAGAAGTAGATGAGCCTGAAACAGCGGAGGAACCGGTTGAAGATAGTGGGGTGTCAGAAGCTGAAGTCAAAGAAGCGCCTGAAGCCACTGATAGCCAGAAACCGGTTGCCAAAAATAAAGCACCAAAAGCGATTACAACTAACACCAACGGTGATTCCACTTGGACCTTTGATTCTGATACTGGCCTGTTGGTTTTTGGGGCGGGTACGCTAGCAGAACGTATTGACAATAATTTAACTAATGCGGGTGTGACACCGGCAGACGTCACAAGCATTCAGTTTGAAAGTGGTGTTGTTGCGCCAACGGCTGTGACCTATTTGTTTGCTAACTTGACCCAGTTAAGCGAGTTAATTGATTTGAATAATTTTAATACTTCCTCTGTGACTTCCATGTCATATTGGTTTTATCAGACTACTGCTTTGTCAACACCAGATTTGAGTACGTTCGTTACCAGTAACGTGACAAGCATGTCTTATATGTTCAGAGGTAGTGGTGTGACAAGCTTAGATTTGAGTAGCTGGAATGTTGATAAAGTGACGACTTTTGCGTATATGTTTTATGCTACGCTAGAATTAACCACATTGAATTTATCAGGTTGGGGAGATGGTCGAACGGCAACTACGGTTAACATGTCATATATGTTTTGGAGTTCTACAACAAGTAAACTTACTAATTTGAACCTCAGTAACTTTAAAACAAAAAACGTGACAAATATGTCATTGATGTTTCGTTGTATCGGTGTAACTAGTTTAGACATTAATAGTTGGGATGTGACAAAAGTTAATAATTTTTATGGCATGTTCTACGGCGCTGCTAACCTTTTGGCATTAAATCTATCGGGGTGGGGAGGAGCACGAACTGCAACAGGTGTGGATATGTCATTGATGTTTCAATTCACTAGTAGTTTGACTGATTTAAATCTGACGAACTTTAAAACCACTAATGTCACTAATATGTATCAAATGTTTTACGGCGTCAAATTGACAAATTTGGATTTGAGCGATTGGGATGTGACAAAAGTAACTGATTTTACTTATATGTTTAGTAGTACAAGCTTGACAAGCCTGAATGTATCAGGTTGGGGTGTTGGTCGCACTGCTAATAACGTTAAAATGGCAGGTATGTTTAATGCGACTAGTTTAACAAATTTGGATATGACTAATTTTCAAACAAAAAACGTGACAAATATGTCAAATATGTTCTCGCAAGTAGGATTGACTAGTTTAGATTTAAGTGATTGGGATGTCACAAAAGTAACAACTTTTAAGAGTATGTTCGGAGGTAGTAAGTTGAAAACTTTGACTCTTGGTGAATGGAATATTGGGGACGTTGCTACAACAGTCGATATGAGTGGTATGTTTGCTACGACCACTGAATTAACAAACTTAAATATTACTAACACAACAGCGAAAAATATAACAACTATGGCTAGTATGTTTGCAAACAGCACCGTTACTGCAGTAGTGCTTGACGACAATTGGAATCTTGATACTGTGAGTAGTTTTTCGTATATGTTTGATAGAGCAAAATGCAGCACAATCAGCTTTTTGAATTGTTGGGATCTCCCCACAGCTACCAATGTAAACATGACCTATATGTTTACGGAAACGAGTGCTCTTAATAATTTAAATTTGACGAATTTTAAGAGTACTGATGCCACCAACATGAATTATATGTTCTGGAAAAGTGGTGTGACAAGCTTAGATTTCAGTGAATGGGATGTAAGTAACGTTACTGGTATGGCTTTTATGTTTGGTCGGGCCGAAAATTTAACCAGCTTAAACTTGTCTAACTGGGGAGTAACACGTAACGTAACAAATGTAGCCATGAGTGGGATGTTTGCTTATACTACTACTTTGACAGATTTAAATCTGACGAACTTTAAGACTACCAATGTTGTTAGGATGAATAATATGTTCGAAGAAAGCGGTGTGACAAGTCTGGACATACAAGACTGGGATGTGACTGAGGTGTTATCATTTAGATATATGTTTTATGACGCGGACTCGTTAACAACACTGGACCTCACCGATTGGGGTGTTGGTCGGAGTGCAAGTACCGTGGACATGTATGCCATGTTTGGTTCTATGTCAGCATTAACCAACTTAACGTTGACTAATTTTAAAACCACCAATGTCACTAATATGAGTTCTATGTTCAGTAACACTAGTGGGTTGACCAGTTTAGATTTGAGTGATTGGGATGTCACCAATGTCACTAATATGAGTTCTATGTTCAGTAACACTAGTGGGTTGACCAGTTTAGATTTGAGTGATTGGGATGTCACCAATGTCACTAATATGAGTTCTATGTTCAGTGACACTAGTAGGTTGACCAGTTTGGATTTGAGTGATTGGGATGTCACAAATGTCACTAATATGAATTATATGTTCTATCAGGCCACACGGTTAAGGACTTTGGATATTTCAAATTGGAGTACATCTAGTCCTGCGGTTGTTTCTATGTTCTTTAATACTTTTGATCTCTGGAAAATCACCCTAGGACCGAACGTTAAATTCGCTGCTCATCCTAGCTTCAGATCCGCCCCAGCAGCCGGTACAACGATTCCGGGTACAAGCTACACAACAACTGCTGCTAGTTGGCAAATTGTTGGCACAGGAACAGAATTTAATCCTAAGGGTGCAATGGTCACAACGACAGAAATGTACGCTGATAGAACAGAACCAGTGACTTATGTCTGGGCTAACAAAGCAGAGGCATCAACGCCTGCGATTGATACAATTTCATCACTTACATTTGGCACGTTAGCAGCCAGTGACTTCTTTAATGGCAATAGCCCTCTGGCAACCAACATGACAACTGGTTCAGTAGCCTTAGAAGATTTAGATAACATTACAACGTATAATGTTACCGTGGCGCAAACAAGCGACTGGATAACTGATGGTGAATCAGCTACGATTGCTAAGTCAAACTTGAAGATTAAATATGGCACTAGTGATTTATCAACGAGTGCTAGCAGTTTCTGGTCGGGCACATCAGCGACTGCGACCAAGAATATTGCTTTTAATCATGACACAACCAAAAACTTCAGCATTTGGTTGAACCCAAGCACTGTGCTTAATACAGCATTGCTTGGCAAACAGCTAGAATCAGAATTAACATGGACGTTGAGCGAGACGCCGTAACGTCGAAAAGTAGTGGGCAAATGTTCACTGCTTTTTGTTTAGATGCAGAATTTTATGAGTTTTTAAAATTAACAGATGCAAATGAGAACAGTAAATGATATGATAACATGTGAATGTTTTTAATTTAAATCTCACATTTTAAAGAGGCGATGTTTTGGCTGTTTTTTTTCAAAGTATACAGGGTGTTTTAGTAATTTTGGTGATGATTGCCATTGGTTATTCATTGGCGAGTGCTAAGTGGTTTACCGACAAAAGTGGACAAATCATTGCACGTATTGTCACACAAGTGGCTTTGCCAATGTACATGGTGAATACCATCACGCAAGATTTTACTAAAGATGAGCTAGGACGTTTGCTACCAGATATTAAATTTCCAATCATTTCAATGTTGGTCTTATTTGCAATTTCTGTGGCATTTGCACGCATATTAGCAATTCGTAAAAACAGACGTGGTTTGTTCCAGTCCATGTTTTTTAATTCAAACACGGTGTTTGTTGGTCTACCCATCAACATGGCGCTGTTTGGCACTAAAAGTTTGCCATATGTGTTGGTTTACTACATGATTAACACGACCTTCTTTTGGACACTGGGCACTTATTTAATTCAACGAGATGGTGAAGGGGAATGGCGTTTTGATATCAAAACAACTCTAGCAAAAGTATTTTCACCACCGTTGTTGGGATTCATTTTAGGTGTGTTGTTGGTTGTTTTCCAAATTAAATTACCCACATTTATTGCCTCTGATTTACAATACGTGGGTAGTTTAACGGTGCCATTATCTATGTTTTTCATTGGTATAGCCGTGCAACGTGCCGGATTGCATAACCTAAAAGTGAACAAATATAGTCTTGGTATCTTGTTTGGTCGCTTTATTTTAGCGCCAATGGTGATGTTTGTATTGCTGTGGAAAGCTGATGTACCAATCTTGATGAAGCAAGTCTTTATTTTGCAGTCGGCAATGCCTGTGATGACTAATGCGCCAGTAGTTGCTAGTTTGTACGGTGCGGATGCGGATTATGCAGCCATTATGGTCACAGAATCGACGCTTTTGAGCTTGGTTGTCGTGCCAATTTTAATGACGATTATTAACTAACTCAAATGATATAAGCAGGCGATAGCAGTAGATTTTACAGCTGTTCAGGACGTCCAAGCGTGTTAAATCAACTTGAAATGATAACTTTTCTCATCTTATTAGTTGTTGACAATATTTTGTGCGTCTTGTATGATATTAAATATTAAGAAATTGGAGGCAACACATCATGCAAAACATGAATCAAACACAAATCTCATCTCAAGCCCTCCTTCTCCTCCTCATGCTGTAAGTCATGACGAGGTTTTTCGCGCTCATGACTAACTGGTAATCAGTTTTCATGGGTGTTGAAATGATGAGTATGTCTATTATCATGATTAACGATTTAAACCCATGAATTTTGATATTCATGGGTTTTTTATTTGCGAAAAAGAAGGTACGCAGAGAAGAGAATTGGAGAAGGAAGAATGAAAAAAATTGTAATTGTTGGGGCAGTATTTGTCGTCGCAGTTGGCGGCATTATTGGATATGGGGTAATGAACCGTCAGTCAGATCAGGCATCATCATCGACTGTAATTAAAATTGGTGGCGTATTTGACACATCAGGTGACGCCTCTTCGTATGGTAAAGCCGAGCAAGATGGGGCTAATTTTGCCATCAAGCAAATCAATGCTAATGGTGGTGTCAAGGTTAAGGGTAAAAGCTACAAATTTAAGATTATCAATAAAGATGCCAAGACGGATAATACAGAAACAGCGTCAGTGACAAGCAACTTGATTAACAATGAAAAAGTGAGTGCAATTGTAGGACCTGTTATCACATCAGGCGTTCAAGCAGCAGTCCCAGTCGCGACACAAGGGAAGACGCCAATGATTTCACCAACTGCCGGCGCTGATAATATTACGATACAAAAAAATGGAAAAGTTCAGCCTTATGTTTTCCGAGCCCAATATAAGAATTCGTTTATGGGCACAAAGATGGCACAATTTGCGACTGAAAATTTGAAAGCCAAGAATGTCGTTATTTTCCAAGATAATTCCTCAGATTATGGGACAGGCATTACAGCTGCGTTCAAGAAAGCATATAAGGGCAAGGTTGTTGACGTTGAGTCCTATCAAGAAGGCAGCAAGGACTTTCAAGCTGTTTTGACCAAGATAAAAGATAAGCAGTTTGATGCTGTGGTTATCAATGGTTACTATACTGAAGGTGGTGCCATTTTGAAGCAAATGCGCGATATGGGCATTAATGTGCCAGTTATTGGTCCTGATGGTATTGGTGATCCTAAAACTGCTGAGATTGCGGGCAACAAAAATACAAGTAATGTTTATTATGCTGCTCATTTCTCAGTTGATGCACCGGCAACCAAAGTGGCAACGCCATTTGCAAAAGCCTACAAGAAAGCCTATGGCAAAGAGCCATCACAGTTTACAGCCTTGGCCTATGATTCGGTTCGCATGATTAAAGCAGCAATTGAAAATGAAAATTCAACAAGTAAGGCGGCGATTACCAAAGGTTTGGCAAATTTGAAGAATTTTGAAGGCGTTACGGGAAAGATGTCGATTGACAAAGACCATAATCCGGTGAAGTCAATGGTGATGGTTGGCATGACTAATGGTAAAGAGTCATCTGCTGTGGTCGTGAAGTAATTCAAGCGTTACACAGAGTTGACGTGTTGATCAAATTTTGAGGTTAAAATGACACTTTTCATTCAGCAAGTAATCAAAGGACTGATGTTAGGCAGCGTTTATGCGTTATTAGCATTAGGCTACACAATGGTTTACGGTATTATCAAATTAATTAATTTTGCACATGGCGATATCTATATGCTTGGTGCCTATTTCGGTTATTTTTTTATCAAAGTGCTACACTTAAATTTCTTCATTGCTTTGATTTTGGCGATGGCAGTCAGCGCGGTGATTGGGGTTTTGATTGAATATATTGCATATCGGCCACTACGTCATTCACCAAGGATAGCGGTGTTAATTTCAGTGCTTGGTATATCATTTTTGCTGGAAAATGGCATGACGTACCTATATGGGTCTGATCAACGTTCTTTTCCGCAAGCTATTAAGACTGTGCAATACCATTTTTATGGGATTCAAGTGTCCAACATTCAACTCATCATTGCCGTGACATCAGTCGTGTTGATGTTATTGCTAACGTATGTTGTCAAACGCACTAAGATGGGTCGGGCAATGCGGGCGGTGTCAGCAGATCCTGATGCTGCAACTTTGATGGGCATCAATATTAATCACACGATTTCATTTACTTTTGCCATTGGATCAGCATTGGCTGCGGCTGGTGGTGTGTTGATTGGACTTTATTACAATAGCATCGATCCTTTGATGGGCATGACACCGGGGTTGAAAGCCTTTGTTGCAGCTGTTTTGGGTGGTATCGGTATTATTCCCGGAGCCGCCGTTGGTGGCTGGCTGATCGGTATATTAGAAACAATGGTACAAGCGACTTCGTTTTCTGCTTATAAAGACGCCGTCGTGTATGCGATGTTAATTGTTATTTTGTTGATAAAGCCGACTGGTATTTTGGGTAAAAACAAGCGGGAGAAGGTGTAATGGATCAAACGCATATTAAATACACATTGTCGTGGGCAGCAATGGCTGCCATGGGCTTCGTTTTGATTTTCATGGCACAAATGGTTGGCTTAATCGGACATTATGGCGTCACAACGATTGTGTTGATCGGCATCAATGTGATTGCGGCATTGGGTTTGAATTTGGTTGTGGGGATATCGGGGCAATTTTCGCTAGGCCACGCCGGATTTATGGCGATTGGGGCGTATGCAACGGCCCTAATTATGGCAGTTATGCCCGGTGTTATGGGCTTTATTGTAGGCATGGTAACTGGTATCGCTGTGAGTGGTATCGTTGCCTTAATCGTTGGGATACCAACTTTACGTTTACGTGGTGATTATCTAGCGATTGCAACGCTAGGATTTGCAGAAATCATTCGTATTGTCATTATGAACTTAAAAATTACTAACGGACCAGCCGGTATTTTTGGTATTGCGCCGTTTGTTAGTTGGCAATTGGTCTATATTTTAGCGGTTATCACGCTAATTATTGTGGTTAATTTTGTCCGTAGTATGCCGGGAAGAGCGATTATTGCAGTACGAGACAATGAAATTGCTGCTGAATCATTAGGTATTAATACGACAAAATATAAGGTTATCGCCTTTGTATTGGGCGCCTTGTTTGCAGCTATGGCTGGTAGTTTACGGGCAAGTTTTATTCAATCTATTGCGCCTAAAGACTATGCATTTATGCAAAGTATTATGATTTTAATCATCATTGTCATCGGCGGGATTGGGTCAATGAGCGGCAAGGTAATTACGGCTATTGCTTTGGGTATTTTAGACACATTGTTACAAAATTTTGGTTCATTACGTATGGTTATTTATTCCGTTATCTTAATTGTCGTGATGTTAATCAGACCGCAAGGCATTTTTGGCAGTCGTGAATTATCTTTAAAAAAATGGCTATTTGATGGAGGAGATGGACATGACACAGACCATACTGAAAACGCATGATTTAAGTATTCGCTTTGGTGGTGTCACAGCAGTTGATCACGTCAATATTGAAGCTTCCGAAAATGAATTAATTGGTTTAATTGGTCCAAACGGCGCAGGTAAAACGACATTATTTAATCTGTTGACCGGCGTTTATCGGCCAACCGAGGGCGATGTGGCCTTGTCTGATGGTCAAAAGTTAGCCATAGTGAATCAGCAATCACCGGCTAAAAGAGCACGATTGGGCATTGCGCGGACGTTCCAAAATATCCGTTTATTTGAAAGCCGTACGGTTTTGGAAAACGTTATGATTGCAATGAATTCGCATACTCGAGCCCACACATGGGACGCGATATTGCGACTGCCATCTTTTTACAAGCATGAAGCGACTTTAAAAAATGAGGCGCGTCAATTATTGTCAATTTTTGATATGTTGGGTGTTCAGGATACTTTAGCTACTAACTTACCGTATGGGCAGCAACGACGCTTAGAGATTGTTCGAGCATTGGCGACTAAACCAAAAATCTTGTTTTTGGATGAACCTGCTGCGGGGATGAATCCTCAAGAAACCGCGGATTTGACTCGCCTTATTAAACAAGTGCAACAGGAATTTAAGATGACCATTATCCTAATTGAGCATGATATGAATTTGGTCATGGCGGTGAGTGAGCGATTGTATGTGCTGGAATACGGTAAATTATTGGCAAGCGGGACACCGGCAGAAATACAGCAAAATGCCGATGTCATCCGCGCATATTTGGGAGAAAACGATACATGAGTGCATTGTTAACTGTTGAAAATTTAAATGTCAGTTATGGCGCAATCAAAGCTGTACAAAATGTCAATTTTACTGTGCATGATAATGAAATTGTGTCGTTAATTGGCGCAAACGGCGCTGGCAAAACGACAATCTTGAGAACTATTTCAAATTTAACCAAACCGACCTCTGGGCACATCAATTTTCAAAATCAAGATATTTTAGGGATGGATTCAGCAAAAATTGTGTCTAGCGGAATTGCCCAAGTACCAGAAGGTAGACGCGTTTTTGCTGGCATGACAGTGCAAGAAAATTTGCAATTAGGTGCCTTTACACGTGATAAAGGCACTAATTTGAAGTCAGAATACGCGCTGATTTACGACCAATTTCCAATTTTAAAGGAGCGGCGTAATCAAGATGCAGCAACTTTATCTGGTGGCGAACAACAAATGTTAGCAATGGGACGCGCGCTAATGGCTAAGCCGAAGTTATTGCTACTAGATGAACCGTCAATGGGATTGGCGCCATTATTTATTGAAAAAATTTTTGATATTATCAAGACTGTCAATGCACAGGGCGTGACAGTTTTAGTAATTGAGCAAAATGCTAATCAAGCGTTGAAGATTGCCGATCGTGGCTATGTTTTAGAAAGTGGTCAAATTACGATGACTGGTACTGGTGCTGAATTACTGGCTTCAGACGATGTGAGAAAAGCTTATTTGGGCGGTTGACGCGATAGTGGCGTGTCAGTCGATATCTAAAACGCTAACACAGTAATGATTGTGTTAGCGTTTTTTTTTAGTGTGATGAAGCACCGAAAACAGCCAGACGTTCTGCCAAACTCGTTTCTACGGCCGTGACGCCGGGTGCTAATAGTTTCCTAGGATCGTAATTTTTACCAATCAAATCTTGATCAGTTAAAATAAAGTCTCTTAGCGCTTGATGGAATGCCAGCTGGGCTTCAGTGTTCACATTGACTTTGGCAACACCCATGCTAATAGCTGCTTTAATTTGATCATCTGGGACACCAGAGCCGCCATGCAAGACAAATGGTACCTGACTGTGTGTCATATTATCTAAAGTAGTTGTTAAGTCTTTGAGGTGAGCGAGGTTTAGCCCTTGCCAATCTTTTGGATAGCGACCATGAATGTTACCAATCCCTGCTGCAAAAAAATCTATTTGCGTTTGTATCATGGCAACCGCATCGTCGATAGGCGCGATTTCACCAGTGCCGATGATACCATCTTCTTCGCCACCAATACTGCCTACTTCAGCTTCAACTGAAATATTTTGTTCATGAGCTAACGCTACAATCTCACGTGTTTTTTCTAAGTTTTCTGCTAACGGTAAGTGTGACCCATCAAACATAACTGATGTAAAGCCAGCTTTGATGGCAGCTTTAGCGGCAGTGTAATCACCATGATCGAGATGAATGGCAATGGGGACAGTAATGCCAAATGATTGGTCAAGGTCGCGCACGATATGAGCAACGGTTTCAAAACCACCCATATATTTAATGGCACCCATCGAAGCAGCGATGATGGTAGGAGCTTGTTTTGCTTGTGCAACACGCAGAATGGCTTGTGTCCATTCAAGATTATTTGTATTAAAGGCGCCGACGGCATAGCCTTGTTGACGTGCTGTTTGAACGATTTCTTTACCAGAAACGATTGTCATGAGTTATTCCCAACTTTCTTTTTTAAATGTTTGATCCGTTTGATGGAGTGAATAGTGATAATTATTATTAACTGAAAAAATTTTATCGCGAATTGAGTCCTGATTGGATTTGGCAACTTCAATTAAAAAATTAACCAGATTTTTTGACCATACCAATTCTTTATCGTGACCATATTGTAACCAAAATGAATCTAATTCGGGATCATCCCAATCATGCGCACCATGATAGGGACGATCATCTAGCAAAATGGCACCAGCAATTTTATTCAAATTTTTTTGGTGTGTCAGAATAACTTTTTTATAAAATGGGCTATCTGGCTGATTGCCAAAGAAATCATTTAACCAACTAATTTTATCTTCCCAAGCACTAGGGTTTTGCCAAGGCGCTGTTGATAAAATGTACATATCATAGTATTTAGACAGGGCATAAATGCTATCAATAGCGTCAGGTAAAGGTGGTAAATTTCGAAAAATGCCAGGAATTTGATCTGGTTTTTTAAACTGATATAGATGCGGCTTATCATTTTCGGCATTTAATACAGGCAAGGTATCAACGATAGTGTTGTCCATATCAATGAATAATTTAAGTTTGATGATAGTATTCTCCTTTGTTGAAAACGCTTACATTTTCGGAATAGACAAAATTATACAGCGTCAGAATAAAAAAATTAAATGTATACCAATTTTATACATTTGATTTTTTGTGAATGCGTTGTGTGATAGTTTTAGAGGTTGAAGTAGGATGATAAAAATGTTGCGACACCATCTTCCTCATTGCTACTGGTGATATCCGTGGCTGCCGATTTAATTAGTGGAATAGCGTTAGCCATGGCTACTGATACAGTGGCGAGTTTAAACATGGATAGATCGTTAGCCTCATCCCCAAAAACAATCAAATCTTTTGAAGTTAGGGATAATTTTTTTAGTAACACTTTGAGTGCAGCGCCTTTACTGACGTTGGTAGGTACAAATTCTAGCAGCGTTCGCCGAGATCTTGTAAATGAAATATTCTTGGTTAACACAGGTGTGTGATTAAGAATATTTTCGAGATAGTTCAATTTGTCTTCTGTTTCGCAGACGACAAATTTGTTAAATGTTAACGTTGTTGGCAAATCAGTGATACTAACTTGCTGATAATGCAGCAGTTTACCAATTAAGTTAACATAGTTAGACTGTCCAAAGTCTGCAATAGAATAGACAATTTCTGGACAAACAATATCAATAGGTAATTTAAGATTATGGATTAAATTGAAAATTTCAGACATATCACTAAGCATAAAACGCTTGTTTAAGAGTGTTTCATTTGTACTAATATTTTTAACCACACCACCATTGAACAAGATGACATAGTCATCATTTTTGCTTAAATCTAGTTGTGTTAAGAAGGGTTGTACATTTGGAAATGGGCGACCGGTTGTTAAAACAATATGATGGTTATCATCATGTAATTTTTTCAAAATCGTAGCATTTTTGTGTGATAGCGTACGGTCGGATTTGAGCAATGTATTGTCCATATCCAAGGCAATTAATTTTGGCGTCATGTTAGGCTTTCCTCTTTCTTGGTAACGTTAATTTGAGATATTACCATTTTTAGTCGGTCAAACTCACTATCCGACAGCTCACTGTCTATCAGAAAAGTAGGTTGTTTCGTCGCAATTTCAGTCGATTCCGTAATAATCAAATCAAACTGATTGGGTTCATTTGACGAGTTTTCAAAATCATTAAGCGAGACAATTGATAGTTCGCATGGTGCAGAACTACTACGTTTGATTAATGTTTCAAAAAGATTTTGACTATAAATTGGGAGCGATGTCACCATCAAAATGTGTAATTTATGAATTTTTTCGTGTGACAAGCTAAAATTGTAAAAAATCATTGCTAGAATGCTAATCTGATCGGTTAGCAGTCCAAAAGGGAATAAACGTTGATACAGTGATCGATTAGTGATTTGACTCAGTGCGTCGGTGACGTATTTTTCAAAGGTTTCATTGTGATATAAGTAGTCATACACGGTAATACTTTGGTACTTAGATGAATACCAAAAGGGCTTGAGCTGTGTTTGTATTTTGCGTGTTAAAACTTCCTGATCAGCTTGACTGATCTTAATATCTGAAGTGAGGACAAAAGCTTTAACGATTTCATGACTGACAACTAAAAGATCTTGAAAGGCACGCGCACTGAAATGGTTATCCTGTTCTTTCGTCACACTCAGTAGTTGCAAGGTTAGAAATAATTTGACGGCGTCTGGCATATCTAATGAAAAATTTGTTTTGGTAATCATTGAGAAGTCATTGATAATATCGTTTTCTTTGCGTTTGGTAAAAGAAACCACGTCAGCGGATGTAAATAAACTTTCCTGTGCAATAGGATCTAGTTCACTATACAGCGAAGCAAGCGTTGAAAAAATAGTTAACGTTAAAGCATTGGAAATTGATATCTTTTTGCCTAGAGAATCTTGATACATGTTTTTCAATTTTTCGCTGATTAATAAAAATTTTGAGTAAGGTATGTGTTTATCCAGTGACCGTATAAAATACGATAGTGCATTCTTATGACTTTGCAGTAAGGCTAGGCCGTTATAGGCATGCACGAATGAGTCGTACAACGGTTCTGAAAACTCAAAACCTGATTTTTTCGAAAAAACTGGTTTAAATGTCTCTCGCTTTTTGAGATCTGATATATCACGGAGAACCGTATTTCTAGAGACAGAAAATAATGTTTGGAAAGCAGATAATGTCCATTTTTTAAGTGGTAGTGCCAAACAAATATCAATAATCAGTTGTCGTTCATAGGAATTAATATAATCATCTGAAGGAACATGAGATAATTTTGCTTTCAAAACGGCAATTTGGCTTTGTGTAATTCTGGTGTTTGGTGCCAAAAAGGGTAGATTTGATGAACGCAAATCAGAATTGGCGCTTTGTAATAAGTAATAGATTTTACGACTAGATAAATTGAGTCGGTTAGACATCGTTTGAACATTTGGGAGCAGATCTTGATTGGCTATGTAGTTAATGAATGTGGTGTAATTCATATTTGGTACGCTCATAATTAGTGTTCCTTTCCAAAACGTATATTCACTTTGATTTTACAATGAGCAAGTGATTGATTACAGTCTCATTCAAGCATTTTCATTGTGAGGTAATGGGACTGTTTATTTTTTTAATTCTCAACCATAATGTAATTGTACCAGCAAATGTAAGCGCATACATTTTAAAAAAGTTTGGAAGAAGGTTTAAAGAAATGGCAAAAGCAACAACAATTCAAGAGGCAACACGAGAAAATTGGATTCAGAATACATTCCCAGAATGGGGTACTTGGTTAAATGAAGAAATTGAACAATCAAAAGTACCCGAAAAGAATTTCCGGATGTGGTGGTTAGCCAATAATGGTATTTGGTTGAAGACACATGAAGACACCAATATTCTAGTTGACCTATGGAATGGTACTGGTAAGCAAACACATGGTTCAGGTTTGATGAAACAAGGACATCAAATGATGAGGATGAGTGGCGTGCAAAAGATGCAACCGAACTTACGTCTACAACCATTCGTTATTGATCCTTATGCTGTTAAAAATGTCGATGCCTTATTGGTGACACATATCCATTCAGATCACCTAGACATCAATACAGCAGCGGCTGTGTTACAAAATAGTGGTCCAGAAACGAAATTTATTGGTCCTCAAGCGGTTGTTGATATTTGGAAAGGTTGGGGAGTTCCTGAAGAACGCACAATTGTTGTTCACCCAGGAGATGAAGTGACCGTGAAGTCGGTTACAATCAAGGCTTTGGAAGCTTTTGATCGAACAGCACTATTAACCGTCGATAACGATGTCACAATCAAAGATTCGCTACCACAAGATATGGACGAAATTGCTGTCAATTATCTGTTTAAAACATCTGGTGGGAATCTATATCACGCCGCCGATTCGCATATGTCAAATATGTTTGCTAAACATGGCAATGAGAATCATGTTGATGTTGAAATTATTAACTATGGTGAGAATCCGCGTGGCATAACGGATAAAGTTACATCAATTGATGTTTTGCGATCAGCCGAGGACCTGAAAGCCAAAGTTGTGATTCCTGTACATTATGATATTTGGTCAAATTTCGACGCTGATCCGCAAGAAATCGTTAAATTATGGGAAATGAAAAAAGACACGCTTAACTATCAATTCCACCCATTTGTATGGCGTGTTGGTGGTAGTTACACTTTCCCAGAAGATCAAAACAAGATTCAATATCATTATGATCGTGGCTTCTCAGATGTCTTTTCAAAAGATAATGATGTGCCATTCCCTTCATTCTTATAAGGAGTAATCAAAATGACAATGCTTAATTACTTTTACGACAACGACTTGGTAAGAATTTACCATGACACGCCATCAAGTTGACGGGAGTCGTTGCGTGTTGCGGGTGAAAATCTCAAAGAAAAGGGAATTATTACCGAGCAATATATTAATGAAATTATTAAAAATGTTGAAGACAATGGCGCCTATATTGTCATTGTACCTGGTGTGGTGATGCCACACGCATTAGCTACGGGACCGGGTGTTTTAGGAACAGGTATTAGTTTCACCAAATTTAATGAAGCTGTTTCGTTTGAAGATGGCAATGTTGAAAAACAAGGGAAGCTATTTTTCACGCTAGCAGCTAAGGATGAAAAGCAACACCTAGAGAATATTCAAAATTTAATGTCGTTATTGATGACAGATGGTGTGATTGAAGCGTTGTCAGATGTTGAATCAATGGACGATTTCGTTCAAGTGATGAATCAATTTGATAAAATCCCTGCTGAACAATGAGGAGAGCATGATGAATAATATATTCGCAGGAATATTAGCTATTTGGGAATTTTTTGCCAATAACATTTTGACTCAACCAGCCTACATGATTGGTTTCATTGTCTTGATTGGTTACATGTTAGAGAAAAAGCCGTGGTATGAAAGTTTGGCTGGTTTTCTAAAAGCCACGATTGGTTACATGATCTTAATTGTTGGATCAAACGGACTGGTAACAAGTTTCCGACCGATACTAACAGGACTGAAAGACCGCTTTCATTTAACGGCAACAGTGATTGATCCTTACTTTGGTCAAAATGCTGTGACAGATGGATTAGAAAAAACGTTTGGCCGTTCATTTGGCGACGTTATGATTCTATTGCTAATCGCCTTTGTCTTTAATATTTTATTAGTAAGATTTTCTAAATATGGTAGATTGCAAGAATTAACCGAACACTGCAAACTGCTGAAAAACCTTTCGTGGTGATTGCCAGTTGAGTGTTTTCATTGGTCTCGCATTGATCCAATGATTAATTTGATCTAATTCTTTGGCGCTA